>NZ_JBAXHI010000007.1:0-132167 GCF_037138995.1 Candidatus Chlorohelix sp.
GGAGGCTGACCATAAGGCGGTTGTCCCTGCGGAGGCTGACCATAAGGCGGTTGCCCCTGTGGAGGTTGGTTTGGATATTGAGCCATGGTATCTCCTTTCTGTACGGAAGAATTCCGACTCACTCTAATATTGGAAAACAATTATTCCTGTTTCAGAAAAACACTCTTAACATAATTATAGCGCAAAACATGTGTCTGTAAAGCCATATATGCTATTGAAAGCGTTGGAATCCACGTCTCAATATGTCAAGACCGATAATAAAGAGCATTATTAACACTAATCGGTTAAAAAATCCGGCTTATTTCATCTCTTTATTAACCAATTAGGTCAAACTGCTTATTTCGGCGTTATTGGACAACCTGTATAATTCAATTTATAGTGCATTTACCAGAGGGTATATATCATAGATGCAGATTAGCATATGATTTTGCTTTTAAAATAAATGAGAGGCTTGTATGACGATTGCGCCTGATAGAACTCGGCAATTGCCGATGGTTGAGAAAAAGCGGGTGGTCTGCCCGCACGATTGCCCTGATACCTGCCTTATGAATGCAACGATACAGGACGGGCGGGTTATCAAGGTTGAAGGTGACGAGGAAATGCCTTTTACAGGGGGTTTCCTGTGTATCAAAACCCGCTATTATCAGGAACGCATTTATAGTCCTATCCGTATAACAACTCCTCTAAAACGAGTTGGCGCAAAAGGCGCGGGCGAATTTACTCCGATTAGTTGGAATGAAGCTCTGGATATTATTGTCGAGCGTTTCAAGGCGATAATTGCCGAGTATGGCGCAGAAGCAATTTTGCCGTTCAGCTATGCGGGAAATATGGGCAAGTTGGCGTATGCCAGTATGGACAGACGCTTTTTCCACTATATGGGCGCGAGCCTGCTTGATCGTACTATCTGCTCAACCGCAGGAGGAGTGGGCTATACCTACACAATGGGCGCGAAAATCGGCACCGACCCTGAGACGGTTGGGGAAAGCAAGCTCATCATTGCGTGGGGCGCGAACCCGGTTTCCAGCAATGTCCATTTGATGCCATTTATAAACGAGGCAAGAAAGCGTGGCGCGAAATTTGTGGTAGTTGACCCACATCGTAGCAAAACCGCCGAGCAAGCAGATTTGGTTATCCAACCCTACCCCGGCACAGATTCAGCGTTGGCTCTTGGTATGATGCGGGTGATTATTAATGAGAATTTATACGATAAAGCCTTTGTCGAGCAGGATACACTCGGTTTCGAGCTTTTGCGCGAGCATGTTCAGCAATTTACCCCTGCGTATGTGGAAGCAATTACTGGGGTTAGGGCTGTGCAAATGCTTGATTTTGCGCGAATGTATGCCACCATCAAACCCAGCTTTATACGGCTTAATTACGGGTTGAACCGCCACACCAACGGCGGAATGATGGTGCGTACAGTTGCTTGTTTGCCTGCTCTGGTGGGGGCGTGGGGTGTGCCGGGCGGTGGCGCATTGCTTAGCGCTGGAGGCGATTTCCCGCTAAATCTGGCAGCTTTAGAGCGTGCCGACTTGCTAAACCGCCACCCTAAAAGACCGCGCACCATCAATATGATTAAATTGGGCGAGGCGTTGTTGGAATACAACAATCCGCGTGTGATGGGTCTATTTGTCTATAATTGCAACCCCGCTTCAGTTGTGCCTAATCAGACAAAAGTGATAAAAGGGTTGGAACGCGAAGACCTTTTCACCGTGGTTCACGAACAGGTTATGACCGATAGCGCACGCTACGCTGATATTGTGCTGCCCGCGCCCACCATTTTTGAAGATACCGATATTTTTGCCGCATACGGGCATCTGTATGTGCAGCTAAACCGCCCTGTAATAAATCCGGTAGGCGAATCAAAGCCCAACATCGAGGTATTTCGCTTGCTGTCACAGCGCATGGGCTTTGTTGACCCTTGCTTTAATGATAGCGCGGAGGATATGATTCGTCAGGCGCTTACCAGTAAAGACCCGCGCCTCGAAGGGATAACCTACGAGCGTTTGGAGAAAGAGTCGTTTGCGCGTCTCAATCTGCCTCGCCCCTATGTCCCCTTTGCTGATGGCAAATACCCCACTCCCAGCGGTAAAATAGAGTTCTACAGCGAGCGCATGTTGCGAGACGGTCTCGACCCTCTTCCGAATCATAATCCTTCGGCTGAAAGCGCGGATGGTTCGCCTGAATTGTTCAGCCGTTATCCGATTCGGTTGGTAACACCCGCTGCCCACCATTTCCTCAACAGCAGTTTCGCCGATATGCCCACCATGCTCAAGAAACAGCGGTTTCCTACCCTAGAATTGAATAGCAGTGATGCGGAGGAGCGCGGTATTCAAAATGGGGATTGGCTACGCGCTTTCAATGGTCGGGGTCAAGCCTATTTTGTAGCAGAAGTGGGCGATTCGGTAACTCAAGGGGTTGCTTGCCATCTTAGCATTTGGTGGAACAGCCGAAGCCCAAAAGGCTGGAATTGCAATGTACTAACCAGTGACGCTGAAGCCGATATGGGAAAAGGCGCAACTTTTCACACTAATCTAGTGCAGGTAGAGCAAGCCTCTCGAACACTTACCGTTGATGAAATTACGGCTATGCAAGCTTTATACGAGAGAAATTAGCTCTTATAATTAGGGAGGTTATGACTAGAGGAATGCCCGAATTTAGGAATTGCGCGAAATTTCGGCGCAAGAATAGAAACTTTTGGGACAGCTTGGCGTTTAATACTGTATACACAACCGAAATTTGCAACACCAATAGCGAATTATGAAACATTGACAAAAAATTCACGTATATATCTATGAAAGTTGCCGCATAAGTGGATTACTTCTGTTATAATAGCATTGAGTAAATCTAAAAAAGCTTTCTGCTTGTTAACATAAATCTTAATTTTCTAACAATGGGTTCTTCGCTAAACTGGAAATTACCTCTATCCAGCAAATAAAACTATTGCCCCGACCAAGTTTGTTTCACGCCGGTGTGGTACTCCGATGATGGGTTATAGGTTAAAGTTTCATATTCAGATTCTCAACCTGTAACCTTCAAGCGAATGACTTATTTGATATAAAGTTCTGTTTTTTAATTTGAAAGGATATTTTAATGGCTTTTGTGAAAAGACCTACCGGTCCTAGATGCCCGGGCTGTGGGAGAATATTTCAACCGCGTGTATTACGCGATGGTAACATGTCCCAAAGTTGTGGGCAAACCTCTTGCGTCGCATTGATAAATCGCCGCAAAAATGTACAGTTTGACCGAAAAGTGGGTCCACGCTCTTTAAGCAACGTAAATTAGTCGTATTCAATAAAATCATATCAGGGTACTGAGTTTCGCATACCGCGATACTTATTATTTAGTGTTGGAGTAGTACAAGTAGTATGGCAAAACCTATTCAGATTATTATTTATCGTATTACCGGAAAGCAATTTTTCTTTAGTGTTTCAGATGAAATGTGCGAAGAATGTGAATTGACCATCGGGCTAACTAAAAGCGTGCTGAAAGAATTGGGTGTTGGTCAGAATGACCCGCGTGTTAAACTCATAGTCAAGCCTTGGATTGAGTTTTCGCTTGAGGCGTTGGCTAAAGGGGGCTGGCACGCTCCGGTACTTATGATTGATGGCTCTATATTTACGCAAGGTATTATTCCTCACCGAACAAAGCTAAAAGAACGGCTTGCCCAGGAGCTTAAACGCTTTGGAACCGGGCAAATGCAAGAGGATTCAATCGCAGGTTAATAAAATTAGCCCCTATGCTAGGCGAAAGGGGCTTTTTAATATTGAGATTAGCCTATACCTCGACCACTTTTGTGCATATGCGGGGCTGTAGATATTTTCTGGTGCAAAATGCTCAGGGTGGTTCACTGAGAGATTGGTCTGGTGGCAGCGTAACTGTTGGCAGGTTGATGCGCTTTCCCCAGATGAATTACTCCCGCCAGTTCTATAGACCAACCCTCTTTTTCAAGCTCTTGGCGAAGCTCAGCAAAGGGCTGGAAATTGCCAGAACGGGAGGTTTTCATACTTACAACCAACCCATCATCAAGTACCAGACTTTCAATTTCAAGCACCCTGTCTTCTGCATCGCAGTGAATTAATTGTTTGTCATATTGCATAATTAGGCTAACTTAGATAGAACCAACGTCTCAATATTACTGTATAAATTGAGACTATTTGAAATCATAGGTGTATTCAGGCGCATGCTCTTTAGAGAACGCCCTTTCTTGATAATGTTCCGGTAAGTAACTTCGTCAATCATCAAACTGTTATCCACTACCTTTATACCATAAACGGGAGACTTCTGGGTATTTGCTTCTACTTAACAAACTTCCGGCGACTGCGACTGCTTCACTCGAAAAGAGATGGAATAACTTCTACCATCGTGTTATAATCGCTGGAATAGATAGAAATTGTTATATCCATAGAAATGGATAATGGTTATGCTAAGTCTTGATCTTCAAAAGCTACAAATATTTTGTGAAGTAGCCCGACAACGCAGCTTTACCAGAGCAGCAGAAGCATTGTATTTAACCCAACCAACCGTTAGCCAGCAAGTGCAAGCCCTCGAACGTCAGATTGGGGTACGCCTCTTTGAGCGACTCGCCAAAGAAGTTTATTTGACTGAGGCGGGGAAGGTGCTTTACGCCAAAGCCGTAAACCTGCTATCGCAAGCTCAGGAGACTGAGCAAGCGGTAAGGGAAGCCGCCGGGATTTCGGCTGGCAGACTTGATTTGGGAGTTGGGGTAACTCTGGCGACTTATGTGTTGCCCGAATTATTGCGCCGTTTCAAATTGAGTTATAACTCACCTAGCAATGGGGCAGTTAAATTTGAAATTGCGCTTGGTAATACCGAAACCCTTGCTCAGAAGTTATTGAAGAATGAAGTTGACCTCGCGTTGGTGGGAACTCCAATGGAGCCTCATCCTTTGCTGGAAATCCACCCTTTCCTAGAAGATAAATTAATTATGATTTGCAGTCCCGCTGATGGATGGGCGATGGAAGGGCGCAACAGCGTTAATCTCAGCGAGATTGGGAATCGCACCATGTTAATTCGGGAGCGTGGTTCGGCATTGCAAGCGTTTGCTTCTCAAATGCTGGAAGTTGCCCATACCCAAGCGGAAAATTATTTAGTAATGGCAAATCTCGAAGCGATAAAACGCAGTGTGGAAATTGGTTTGGGCGTGGCGATTATTCCCGCTCTTTCTATTAGGCGCGAACTTGAGTCTGGTAGGCTGCATGTGATGGATATTGATGGCGCAAAGGCAGGACGCACTTTTGTTTACGCCCATCATAAAGATAAAGAATTGACTCGCCCGGCACGCGCTTTTCTCGAAGTTATCAAAGCCTACGCGGGTTATTCTATTGCAGTTGAGGCGGAAGCATGACGGTTTCTGACCTCAGACAGGGCAGAACAGATATTTATCTAATAGGGATTACCGGAAACATCGCCTGTGGCAAAAGCGCGGCGCTGGAAATGTTGCGTAGGCGCGGCGCTTACAATGTAGATGCTGATACCGCCGTTCATCGCATCATGGCTCCCAGCGGCAGCGCGTATGCGCCTATTGTGGCACATTTTGGCAAAGAAATACTTCAGGCTGATGCGCCCAATCCTGCCCCGATAGACCGACGTAAGCTCGGCGCAATTGTTTTTGCAAATCCTCAAGCACTGCGCGAATTGGAACAACTTACTCACCCGTTGGTTAGAATAGAAATCCTGCGGCAGCTTGTCGAAGCTACTTCCCATATTGTTGTAATAGACGCTATAAAGTTGCTAGAAAGCGGCTTAGCGGATAATTGCGATACCATTTGGGTAGTAACTTGCGCTTCTGAAATTCAACTTGAACGCTTGATGCGCCGCAATAATTTTTCTGTGGAAGAAGCCCGCTTGCGGATAAACGCGCAACCGCCCCAATCGGAAAAAATTGCTCGCGCAGCAGTAGTAATTGATAATAGCGGTACTCTGGAAGAAACCGAACGGCAGGTTGAAGAAGCCTGGCGCAAAATACCCCTTACCTTTCGAGGAGGTTAACTGTGGCTCTTTATCTTGACTCAGCCAGCTTGAGCGATGCCCAAGAAGCGGCAGGTTATGGGTTCGTAGCGGGAATTACCACTAACCCTACGTTGTTGGCAAAGGAAACTTCTGCCCCTTTTGAGCATCTCAAAAAAATGACGGCTGCTTTTCCCGGTCCGGTATTTTATCAGCTTATTGCTTCTACACCCGAAGAAATGGTTAAGGAAGCGTGGCAGGCGCATGCGGTTGCGCCGGGCAAAATCATCCTGAAAATCCCATGCAACCTCAACGGCTTGAAGGTAGTATCCCAAATGAGTCCGCAGGTTATATGCGCCGTTACTGCGCTTTTCAGTGTACAACAGGGTTGGTTGGCGGCTTTGGCAGGGGCGCGTTATGTGATACCCTATGTTAGCCGCACCGAAAGGCTGGGAGGCACCCCGCTAAAATTGGTTGAAAATCTGTCGCTCCTTTATCGGGAAAAACCATTTTCCACCGAGATTTTAGCTGCCAGCGTTAAAACACCAGAACAAGCGTTGGATACCCTGTTGGCGGGCGCACATCACCTAACTATTCCCTTGAGTCTGATAAATGAATTGGCGGAGCATGCGTGGAGTGTACAGGCAGTAGAAGATTTCAGCAAGTCTGCCAGCGACATGAAAAGCGCACCACCCGCTACCCCGTCCCTGAGCGAAAATGTGCGTGTGCCGTTTGATATGCTGGATTATATTATCGGCAAAATCCAGATTGAAGAACTGTTTGCTTCTAATAGCCAGCAAGATTTGAAGGCTTACATGGCGCAACGTGAGTTGGAAAAGCTGATTGAAGAAGACGAAATTACAACGCGGCTTGAGGAATTGAAAAAGAAGCTGGGCAAATAACCCAGCTATGCTTCTGTTATTTCTAACCCTTAATGGGCAATACCAAGCTCAAACTGGAATAGCGTCCATTCTATTCCGCGCAATGGCATTTGCGCCACACCGCTAAAACCCGCGTTTTTATAGTAGGCGTTTAATAAGGGATTTTTGGCGGGAGTATCTAGCCGCAAGTAACGCTTGCCTAGCGAACGGGCGTAGCCTTTAACCCAATCTAGAACTTGGCTACCCAAATTTTGCCCGGCAAACTCGCGCCGAATAGAGAAGGTGTGGAAATACAGGCAGTCTCCATCATCTTCTCCCCAGAAGTCAGGGTCAGAATGGATGAGCCTAAACTCACCTGCAATTTGCCCATTCATTCGCACCATCCAAAATTCCCCAGCTCCTATCTTCTGCACAATCCATTCTAGCTGAAATGGCAGGAGCCAGTGATTTTCTCCAAGGCTTGCCATCCAAGCGCGAGACTGTTCTAGCGTATCGCGGATTGCTACGGCATCGGGCAGAACGGCAAGCGCAATCTGTAGATTCATATCAGGCAAAGAGCGGTTCTTTCCAAGCTGCTTTTAATGCGCCAATATGCAAACGTAGCATAGTTGCGCTGGAAAGCCCTGTAATGGAAAACTCATCATCTTCCAGCACTACCCCAATGCGGGCAAAAACCGTTCCGTGCATTGCTGCTTCAAAAGCCTCTTTCTTGTCAGGCTCAACTTCTATAAGAAACCGGCTAGGCGTTTCGCTGAACAAGATTGCGGCATTGGTGCGGTCGCGCCTTAGCCCGGAATAGGGCAGATGAAGCAGGTCGAGGCGCATACCATAGCCTCCGGCAATGGACATTTCCGCCGCCGCTACCGCTAGACCCCCTTCGGACATGTCGTGACAGCTACTCACCAAACCTTCATGGATGGCTTTGGATAGGGCGCGGAAGTTGCGAAGGGCTGACCCTGCTTCAACTTTGGGTACTTCGCCCTCAATCAAGCCGTACAGTTTGCTGTAATAACTTGCCCCTAGTTCCGGGCGTGTTCGTCCAAGGATATAGATTAAATTTCCGGGCTGCTTTAAATCCATCGTAACCGCTCGTTCTACATCTTCAATTATAGAGATGGCAGAAACCAGCAGCGTACCGGGTATAGCAATACGCTTACCTGTCGCAGGGTCTTTGTACTCATTGTTCAAGCTGTCCTTACCGCTGATAAAGGGCAGCCCAAAAGCAAGCGCGTAATCTCGACAAGCCATAACAGCGCGGGTTAGTTCGCCTAATCGTTCCGGTACATTTGGGTTGCCCCAACAGAAATTATCCAGCAACGCCATATGCTTTATATCTGCGCCAACCGCTACGGCATTGCGTACTGCTTCATCAATAGCGCAAGCCGCCATGTGGTAAGGGTCAATTAAGCTGTAGCGCGGGTTAATGCCGTTTGAGATGACAAAGCCACGCTTTGAATCGGGCAAAGGGCGAATTACTGCGGCATCGCTTGGTCCGTCATTGGCTTGTCCCACCAATGGTTTTACTACTGTGCCGCCCTGTACCTCGTGGTCATATAGGCGTATGACCTGTTCTTTGCTGGCGATATTGGGGTCGGCTAGGATTTTGAGCAAAACATTTTCGTAGCCCTGATATGGACGGGAGTGTTCGTATTCGGCGCGGAGATTGCGCGGGCGAGTGGCGCGTCTTTGCCATCGTGCCGAAAGCTCTCGGCGGGGCAAGCCATTATGCAGGAAGTCCATTTTCAGGCTACCAACCGTGTTTCCGGCATAGTTCAGGGTTAGCAGATTATCGTTTGTAAACTCGCCTATAACAGTGGCTTCTACATTCTCAAGTTTACATAACTCCATAAATTTATCAAGCTTGGCTGGCTCTATTGCCAGCAACATGCGCTCTTGCGCCTCGCTCAACCAGATTTCCCAAGGTTCTAACCCGGCATACTTGAGCGGTATTTTCTCAAGCTCAACCCGTACGCCCGTATCCTTGCCCATCTCGCCTACGGCGCTGCTCAAACCGCCGCCACCGCAATCGGTAATAGCGCTGTAGAGCTTCAAATCACGCGCCTTAAGAATTAGGTCGAGGGTTTTCTTCTCCACGATAGGGTTGCCGATTTGCACCACGCTGCCCGCTTCAGCGGCGATTTGCTCACCGCCCAATTCAATGGAACTGAAAGTCGCGCCATGAATACCATCGCGCCCTGTGCGCCCACCCACTACTACCACCAAATCGCCCGGTTTGAGATTGCTAGGATGGCTGCCGTGTGGGGCAATACCCACCGTGCCGCAAAACACCAAAGGATTAGCCACATAACCGGGGTCGAACAGAATTGCGCCATTGACGGTGGGAATACCCATTTTGTTGCCGTAATCGCGCACGCCACCTACCACGCCATCAAATATGCGCTGTGGTGGAAGCACCTCGGAGGGCAACGTGGCGGGGTCGGTATTAGGCATACCAAAGCAGAAAATATCAGTGTTAGCGATAGGTTTAGCAGATACTGCCATAATATCGCGAATTACCCCACCTAACCCGGTATTAGCTCCACCAAAAGGCTCTAATGCGCTGGGATGGTTATGGGTTTCCGCTTTAAAACTCAGGTCGTAGTTGCGATCAAAGCTAATGATTCCGGCATTATCCACGAAAGCGGAGATAATCCACTTTTTGTTCATTTGGTGAGTGGGCGCAGCAATTCCCTCTTTGAACAAGCCGTCAATTATATTTTCTTCCACCACTGCTCCGGCGCTATCGGTTTCGGTGTAAGTGATACGCGCTTTAAAGGTCTTATGTACGCAATGCTCGCTCCAAGTTTGCGCCAGAGTCTCCAATTCCACATCGGTTGGGTCGCGCTGCTCTTGCCGGAAAAATGCCTGAATCGCTTGCATTTCCGCCAGATTCAAAGCCAACAACCCTTCGCGGGAGATTCGCTCTAATTCTGCTTCTGCCACCTCACGAATTGGGATAATACTCGCCAACCCTTTGGCGGAATGCTCGAAATGGAATTGATGTTCGAGAAATTTGCCGACATCCCCTGAAAGCGGTACGCTCTCCTGAATTAATTCGTTAATCAAATGTTGCCGCACATAAGCGGGGTCATTTTCTTTGAGTAGGTATAAATCGGCAGTACGCACGCGCTTAAGCGGAGGCAAATCCGCTTCATATTCCGCCAGCACCCTATAGCCGGTAAAAACGCTCTCGCCGGTGGTATCAGTAACGCCGGGGCGATAGGCGGTAAGCAGGGCAAAAGCTGCGCTCGAATCGTTCAAGCTTTTTAGCAAATCTTCTGCTAGCCCGATATTGGTTTCTTCTATAACCGGGTCGCTAAATAGGGTATCTGCCACCTTTCGGGTAGCGTTTTCCGCTAACTCGCGCTTAATTTCGTTTTCAAACTCAAGCAGATAAAGGCGCGAGCGGGAAATCACCAACCCGTTTGGGGAGTAATGTGTCAGTTCGGTGTGGTTTTGACTGGTTGCAACAGTCACGCAATAAATCATCTCTTTACACCTTTTTAGGAATTATTTCACTTTGGCAAGTTTACACTCGGCATCTATTACCAGCAAGCCTGTACCTGCGCCAAAACAACGCGCACACACCATCAGCGGTTCCCCACTTATAATAAAACTTTTTTCGGTGTGCGAGCAAATAGCGTGTTCTTTGCTCCAACTGAAATTGGCGATAGCCCTAAAGAACAGTATAGCGATACACCATCATATGTGGCATCAGTATATGTCCTAAAAAGACAAAAACCACCGTTACCTTGCCAACTAAACGGCGATTACAATGGGTACGGTGTATTGATAAATTCTTAGGTAACGCCATAGGTGGAATAGATGGTGTCCAGAAAAAAGATTAAAAATACAAAATATTGTGGTCTTAAATTTTCGAACACATCTTAACACGGCTTTAGGTGAGTCGCAACTTTGTTAATTATTGCAATAGATTGTAGGTTGTGGTAGCATAAAATTGATATTTATGACCTGAAGCATGGAATCAGGTTCGTATTTGAGGAGTATAGTTGAGTAAAAATACAGGTGTTATAATTTTAGCGGGTGGTCAGAGCCGTAGAATGGGTACTGAGAAAGCCTTGCTAAAATTTGAAAAGGACGGTCTGACTCTGCTTGAAATGGTAGTAGAGGCGGCTCGCCCGGTAGCAAGCGCCGGTATTGTGCTTGTTACAAACCAGCCAGAAAAGTACGAGTTTCTAAAACCAAGCCTGTCGGTAGTAGTAGATAACCAACCGGGTGGTGGTCCTTTGGCGGGTCTTGAGGCAGGTATAGAAGCTCTTACGGCACAACAATATCTTTTGCTGGCGTGCGATATGCCTTTTGTCCGAACCGAGTTGCTTAAAGGGCTGGTTGAATGGGAAGAAGAAGGCAAATCACGGGATGCGCTAGTGCCGTTGAACCCAGAGGGATTGCCTGAGCCACTTTGCGCTCTGTATAACGCAAGGGTATTAGCGGTTGTGAAAGAACATCTGGGCGAACATAGATATAAAATGTCCGACTTTCTTGCTTCGATAGTTACCCGGTACTTAGTAGGCATTGAGTTGGAACAATATGACCCAGCTTTACGCAGTTTCTTAAATTTTAATACCCCTGCGGATTTCGAGCGCTATAAAGCGGTTTTTAGTAAATAATAGCGCTTATCAATTCACTAAATTGGCATCTGACACAGGGAGTAGGGATATTATGTTCGAGTCCGAAACTATAGCCCAAGCAAAAGTGACTATCAAGGAGCTGTCAGAATTGACTCAGCTTCTAAACCGGGAGATAGAGGGGCTCAGCCCGAAGCTTTACGAGTTTAAACCTACGCCACAGGATTGGAGCGTAAAAGAGATTATCTGCCACATGCGTGATGTTGATGAAATATTTCATGAGCGTTGTGTGCGTATGGTGGAAGATGATGAACCGTTCCTTCGCTCTTTTAATCCCGAAGAATTGGCGGAAGAAAAAGGTTATTCGCGCCAACTCTGGGAAGAAGTGCTTCAGGAATGGGACACCAACCGAGCGCGTAACCTTGAGTTATTCAAGAGCTTAAGCCCTTTACAATGGCTGAAAGGCGCTTTTCATCAGGAGCGTGGGCATTTCAATGTGATGGATATTGCCTCCGCTTTGATAAGGCAAACTGAAGAGCATTTGGAGCAAATACGCAGTAACTTGAAAGTAGCGCATTCAATGTAAAACCGGTAGCCCCGATCGAGTCGGGGCTTCTTTGTATTCATTTATTATGAGGATGGAGTAATGGCTATTAGCGACCGTTTTGTTTATTCGGGTTTAACTTTTGACGATGTACTTTTGCTTCCCGCAGATTCGGAAGTTATTCCTGCTACAGTGGATGTTTCCACCAACCTAACCCGGAATATCAGATTAAAAATCCCGTTGCTAAGTTCTCCGATGGATACTGTTACTGAGGCGCGAATGGGTATAGCGTTGGCTCAAGAAGGGGGTTTGGGTGTTATCCATCGTAACCTTACGATTGAGCGTCAGGCAGAGGAAGTGGATAAGGTTAAGCGCAGTGAAGCGGGAATGATTCTTGACCCGATTACGCTTAAGCCCACCGCCAACCTGAGCGAAGGTTTAGCGATGATGGAGAAATTCCATATCAGCGGTATTCCCATTACTGACGACAAGGGTTTGCTGGTAGGTATTCTCACCAACCGCGATATTCGCTTCGAGGAAGATTTTAGCAAGCCCATCTCAGAATTGATGACCAATAAGGAACTGATAACCGCTCCGATGGGTACTAACCTTGATGAAGCCAAGAAAATCCTGCACCAATATCGCATCGAGAAATTGCCGATTGTGGATGAACACGGATTTTTGAAAGGTTTGATAACCGTCAAGGATATTCAGAAAAAGATAAAATATCCCAATGCTGCCAAAGACCATATTGGTCGGTTACTGTGTGGGGCGGCGTTAGGCGTTGGACGCGATATGCTGGATCGGGCTGCTGAACTGGTGCGCCACAATGTGGATGTGCTGGTGCTAGATAGCTCTCACGGGCATGCGCGGGCAGTACAGCGGGCAGTAACCCAGCTTAAAGAGAAATTTCCCAATGTGGCGGTTATTGCCGGGAATGTGGCGACAGGCACTGGCACTGAAGCGTTGATTAAAGCAGGCGCAGATGCGGTTCGTATTGGGGTAGGACCCGGCTCAATCTGCACCACTCGCGTGGTAACAGGCGTGGGTGTACCGCAGGTAACTGCGATTATGGAAGCCGCCGAGATTGGCGCAAAATATAATATCCCGGTTATAGCGGATGGCGGCGTGAAATACAGTGGCGATATTACTAAGGCATTGGCAGCAGGCGCAAGCTCCGTTATGATAGGTTCGTTGTTCGCAGGGGTAGAGGAAAGCCCCGGAGATGTGGTTTTGTTCCAAGGCGAGCATTTCAAGGAATATCGCGGGATGGGTTCGATGGGGGCGATGAAAGCGGGCGAGGGCGCACGCGAACGTTACCATCAGGACGAAGTGAAGGATTCGGTCAAGCTTGTGCCGGAAGGCATTGAAGGGCGCGTGCCATATCGCGGCTCTCTTAGCAATCTGGTATTTCAGCTAATGGGAGGCTTGAGGAGCGGTATGGGTTATGTGGGCGCAGGTTCGATTTATGAACTTCAAACCGTATCACGCTTCATGCAAATTACTTCTGCCAGCTTGAAAGAAAGCCACCCGCATGATGTAGTTATTACCAAAGAAGCGCCTAATTATGAGGTGAGATACCGAGATTAGCTTCAAAAAGACATATTAGAACATAAATGGACGGGCATACACCCGTCTTTTTTTGCGTTATAGACCTATAAAAAGATGTGTTTTGAAATCATTTGTATATTTTGTAACGATAATTTCCATGTTATAATTATTACAACTTGTTACTACTTCTGGTATCTGTTTATGTTATGTTCGCTACTTTCCAATGTGGAAAACATTGTAGTATTGTTATATTATTAATTCTGAATGAAGCAGTAAAACTTATTCTCGGTATGGGTGACATATGCATAATAACATTGAAGCTGAGCGTAGCTACCAACTCGATGCTTGGATTAACTCAAATCGCGAACAGATTCTGGTAGAAACAACACAGGCAATCAAACATTCCGATAACACCCATTTTCAAGATTTATCTGAAGAAGTTCTCTTTTACTTAACCGAACGTTATTTGCCCTTTAGTTGTTTCCAGCCTCTAAACGGTAAAGAATACGCTACGTTTGCCGCTTTTTCCCTGAAAAGGGGTGCTTGCCTTGAAGAAGAACTGAAAATACTCCGGTTATTCTATAGAACGCTTGAGTCCATAATCTGGCATGATCGAGAGTTGGAAATAAGTTTGCGCCAGTTTATGTGTGAGCGCATTCAGCTTACCGGAACATTAGTAAGCGCCGGGCTGACCACCGCTCATCTCAAATGCTTGATGAGTGGCAGCTATAATCAAGAGGCATTAAACGGTCAATCTGCCTGAGCATTACAGGCTGAGGTTACATCTGCAAATCAAGGAAAGCTAACGCAGAGCTAAGCATCTGCGCTTCGGTGTGGTAGCCGAAGTCTGACAGTATTTCGTCCAAACGGTAAATTTTACCTTCTAAACGCATACAGGCTTGGTAATGCAAAGCTGCGCGTACTTTTAATTCGTTCAGAATTCCACGCTTAATCAGATAATCTGCCACCAACACCTGCACTTTGTTGTTGTCGTAATATTCTTTCAGGGTTTTAATAGTTGCCTGTTTATTATTGGCACGTGACTTTTTTTCCACCAATTCATAGTATCTTTGCGCGATAATATTACTTGGATTGCGGCTTAAAATCCGATTGAGATACATTTTAGCTTCTTCTGGGTTGCAGGAAAGCCGCCCACACCAGATTAGCGCGGTTTCATTATAAGGCTCAAGCTCAAGCGCTTTCTGGAAATGTTCGAAAGCTGCTTCTTTGTTGTCATGATGATATTCGCAAATACCTAGCGCGAGTTGCTTACGGGTTGTTAAGGTGACAGCTTTATTATCGGTGACCATAATGTCTCTCCAATCATGGAAGTTAGAACAACAGCTTATATCTTTTAAGTGGAGAGTAAGCGAAGAAATAGCGGGTGAGGTTCTGCTTTAATGTTGGAAAAATACCCTTACTTGCTCCTTACTACTACATTAAATTTAACAGACCTCGCATTTTAATACTGTGATAGCCCTTTCTTTATTAATGTGACTGTTCGCACTTTTTGATATTATTTCCCGTAACCATTTGCGATAGGAATTGTAGGATTAAATGCCAAGTTACTCCACCAATTTTGCTGCTACTACCAGCGCATCATCTACCAGATATTGCAAAACCAGCCGTCTTTTCTGACCGGCAATAGGCGTTACGGGGCTGGCATCGGGCTGACCTGCTAGATTAAAACTTAGCTTGAATGGATGGCTCAAGAGTTGCTTAAGGCTATCCTGTGCTAGGCTAAGTTCGTTTTCGTTTTGCGCCTCCGCATAATAGCCTCCTGTCATTTCAGCCATCTGGCGCAAACTGGCGGCGGTTTGTGGGGTGGGGCGATAGCTGACCACATAAAGGTTCACGTCATATTCCAGCAAGCGATCCAGTATAAATGAGGGGCGTGTTACGGGGCTGAAATTATCGCCACCGGCAGTAAATAAGACCAGAGCTTTGCGCCCGCTACTTCCCTTAAATTGCTCTACCCCGTTGAGTAGCGCATCGAAAGTGGCGTTTGCTCCATTCGGGCGGTAGTTTTTCAAAGATTCGGCGATTTTAGTTGGGTCGCCGCCCAACTCTACCGCAATTTCCGCTGTGACGGCATAGCGCAGCAATCCCAATTTGCTTTTATTACTAAAGCTTGCGCTAATTTGGTTGATACTATCTTTGGCATGGTTCAGCACGGTCACAGTCATATTGTCGCTGGTATCGAGCGCAAATAGTGCTGTCAGAGGCTCAACTGTTTGCTCCAGCTTCATAACGGTTAATTCGCGTCCTTCTAGGTAAAGGCGTAAGCCCTGACTTTTTATATCCTGCACCGGCTTGTTATCACGATTGAGCGCATTGAAGAACAGGGTTATTAGCGGCTCTTTCGCGTTGAATTGCTGGAGCAAGAGCCTGCCGGGTTGGGTTTGTGGAGAAGTAGCGGTAACGGGTGCAACCGCCGCCGCGCTCGGTAAGCTAGTCGAGTGTAAGTTTGTTGCGGTAGGGCTAGAGAAGGTGGTAACAGGCGCAGTAGCGCTAATAAGAGGCGCCGTATTTTCGGTGGTGCTTGCCAGAACAACGGTTTCGGCTTTGCTTCCAAAGCTCCACCAGTTTTGCGATACCCCGATGATAGCCCCCGCAACTAGCGCCACTACCAGCGCTGCTGCTACACCCCACAGCCAATTACGCCGGGTAGGGTAGTGCTTCCGGTGAGCTACCGCCAGTTCATCACGTAACGCCTGAAAATTAGGGAAACGCCGTTGTGGCGTAAGAGCTAGACCTCTTTCGAGTGTTTTAACCAATTTGCGCTCAAGTGAATGTCCGTTATGCTCGAACAGCAATGCCCTTCCACGATTGCGATATTGCGTAAGACCCTCAATATCGGCGGTAATCATAAAATAGAGGATGGCGCAAACGGTAAATTCATCGCTGCGTTGGTCTCTATCGGAACGCTTGTTATATTCAGGCGGTAAAAACAAATGGGCATATTCGGGCGCGGGCGCATCTACAAATTCAAAATCAGGCTCTAGCTCGCCATTAGCCGATACTGTTATATCGTGCAGACCATGTGCGCCTGTTCCCAACCAACATTTAGCCTGTTTTTTCGGGTAATATGCCAGCAAATTGTCGCACAGGCTCAAAATTAAATCCAGTGCTTCGGCTTCAGGGATATTGCCTACCTGTTCAAGAAAACTAGCGAGCGCGATATTCTTCAGGTTGGCAGGGGTGCGATGGTATTCTTGCCTATCTTCTATCAGATGGTCGGGCTGCTCTTTAAATTGCGAGTCGGCGCTATAAAGCGCAAAGCTGCCGTTATAGATATGACGCGCAAGCAGTTTGCGCCCGTTGTCAGTCAGTACATAGGGTTCATAAAGTGACTTTAACTTGTGGGTTTTGCCCTGCGCTCTAGCGATTTTTTTATCTGACGCTGTGGGTTCTGCGGTTTTGCCGGATTCGATAACTGCCAATCCGGTCTCTTCGGGGGCAATTTCGCGTACTTCTGCGTTTATCACCTCATCAGGGGCGGGGTAAAAGCTAGTTCCCATGTTGCCAAGCTTGATTTCGACTCCCGTTTCAGGAGTTGGCAAATCTTGCAGCGGCTCAGGGATTTGAGGCGTATCTGCGAACTTTTCCAAACCAATCAACGCATTGCGATTATTGGGGTTGAGTGCCAGCGCTCGCTCGAAGCACTCTTTTTTCCGCTCAGGTTCTTCCACTAAAGCTGCCATCCACAGCCATGCTTTTTCGTTGGCGGGGTCTTTGTATAGGGAAAGACCAACTAAGCGACGCGCTTCTGCCTTGCGTTTGGCTTTGAAAGCGACAATGCCCTGCTCGAGCAGCAAATCTGACTTGCCGGGTGGCATGCTCTTACCTCATTCTTTTGGAATCAGTTTGGAAATAGAAAAATGTCCGAAAAGCACGGGGACCCGAAAGTTAGCCTAGTTTAATACTTTATAGCGGAAAGGTCAATATCAAGAGGGTTCTTAGTTTTAACAGGCGATTTTTAGGCAAGAGGCTTAAGCTTCTTTGGCGGCACCCGCGAAACCGAAAACGGCACTTTCTAACTGCGTTCACTCAGGACAATACGCACCCCCAATAAAATAAACACGCTTCCGGTAAACCAGCGTTGCGCTCTGGTGAAGCCGGGACGCGAGTTCAGGAAAGAGCTTGCCCCGGCTGCTATCCACGCGACCCCACAGTATAAAATCGTGCTGCTGGTATTGAACAGCATACCAAGAAATAGAATCTGCCAGAAGGCGCTACCCTTGCTTGGGTCGGTAAATTGAGGCAGGAACGCTAGAAAGAATAAAGCCACTTTTGGGTTCAATACGTTAGTAACCACGCCCTGACGAAAAATTCGGCTCAATTTTTCTTGTGGTAGCGCTTTGTTTAGGGAAAGGTTCTCTTTGGTTATGAGCGTTTTTATTCCGAGATAAAGCAGATAAGCCGCCCCGGAATATTTGACCACTTCAAACGCTACCGGAACCGAGATTAACAAGGCGGATAGACCACAAGCTAATAGTAAGGTATGTACTACTATGCCACCGCCGATGCCTAACGCTGAAACCAAGCCCGCCCTCCGGCTTTGCCCAACGCTACGTGCAATCACATAGAGCATATCCGGTCCCGGTACTAGGTTTAGAGTGAGTGAGGCTGCCATAAAAACGAAAATAGTTGATAACTCTGGCATTAATCACCACCGTTTGTTTCTATATTTGATAGGATGCGAAGAATATAACAAATTGTGGGATGTTGGTCTAGCTTTTTTCTGGAAATCACTAATTCAATTGCTGAATCATACTGATTTGCACTAACCTGTAAGCATAATTAATCATTACAAAAAAGAATGAGAGAGAATTATTAGCAAAATACGATGGGGTATATTGAGCGCGAATAATTGCTAAAAGCTAAACCTTAAAATGTTATTAGAGAAATGTGATGTATGTTATACTTTTTGTAATAATCTTTTGCTATGATTGAGCTATTGTTAGAATGGTCTAACAAAACTTTTCTCGCGTACTCTTCGCTAAGCAGTTACCGTTTTCCCATTGTTTTATTTTACGTTATGTACCCCGTAATGTGCGGGAGGACAAAAGTTAGGTATCTTTTGAAAGGAGCCTTTAATGTTTAAGAAACTTGGCTTGATGATTATTGTTGTACTCATGATGACCATTGCATTGGTAGCTTGCGGTGATGAGGCTGCGGTAGTTCCTACTTATAGTGGCGCAAGCACCGTAACGTTGCCTGATTCGCTCAAAACCCAAATGGAAACCAGTATGGGCGCAAACGTTAAGAATGCCAAGATTGAAGCTTTCAAAACCAGTGATGATGCCGCGAAGGTTAAAACTTCGTTAGCAGACGGTTTCAAGAAGAATGGTTGGGATGACAAGAGCAAAGATTTAGGCGATACCACTACTCAGATGGACAGTATCGGCGCATTTGCAATGCTGTACCAAAAAGGCACCAGCGCAGCGGGCGTGATTGGCTTCCCCGGCGCTATCGCAGGTGCGATGGGCTTTGCCGGCGCAACTGATAAGGACACCGTGTATATTATTGCCAGCGGTACTAGCAAGTAGGCTTTTTCCACTGCTTCTCTAATAAATTAGCCCTCTCTTTGGGAGGGCTTTTTATTTTGATTTGCTCTAACGCATTTCTAACTGTATGCTTATGTTGCTCTAACACTTTATAATGTAAAAAGGTTCTTAGAATTATCTATCCAAAACAATTTCTATAAGGAGGCTAGTTGCAACATATGAGCGTGGAAACGCAGAAAGAAACCTTAGGCTTTCAAGCCGAAGTAAAACAACTTCTCGATTTAATGATTCATTCGCTTTATAGCAATAAAGAAATCTTCCTGCGCGAGCTTATTTCCAATGCTTCAGATGCGGTGGATAAACTGCGCTTTGAGGCATTATCCGATAGCGCCCTTTATGAAGCAGACTCTGATTTAAAAATACGAATCAGCTATGATAAAGAGGCACGCACCATAACTATATCTGATAATGGTATCGGGATGTCGCGTCAGGAAGTAATTGATAATATCGGCACAATTGCTAAATCCGGCACTCGCGAATTTTTTCAAGCGCTGACCGGAGACCAACGCAAAGATGCTAACCTAATCGGGCAATTTGGGGTGGGCTTCTATTCCTCCTTCATTGTGGCGGAAAAGGTATCGGTTATAACTCGGCGTGCCGGATTGGGCGCAGAACATGGGGTGCAGTGGGAGTCGGACGGCAACGGCGAATACACCATTGAGAATACTAATCGCGAACTGCGCGGCACGGATGTAGTGTTGCACCTACGCGCCGAAGAAGATGAATTGCTGGACGGTTACGGGCTGCGCCAGATTATTCGCAAATATTCCGACCATATCAACCTGCCGATTATCATGAAACGCGAGAGTACCGAAGAAGGTGAGCCGGAAGATGAGACGGTAAACAAGGCTTCCGCATTATGGGCGCGTTCTCGCAACGAAATTACGGATGAGGAATATAACGAGTTTTACAAACACGTAGCGCATGATTTTACCGACCCATTAGGGCGTATCCACAGCCGCATGGAAGGCAAGTACGAATATACCTTGCTGCTGTATATTCCTTCCCGCGCCCCCTTTGATTTGTACAACCGTGATAGCCGACACGGGGTTAAGCTGTATGTACGGCGCGTTTTCATAATGGATGATGCCGAACAGTTAATGCCTTCCTATCTGCGTTTCGTGCGTGGTGTAGTTGACTCAAGTGATTTGCCGCTCAACGTTTCTCGCGAGATTTTACAGCATAACCGGGTTATAGAAACTATCAAAGCTGGTGCGGTAAAGAAGGTGCTGGGTTTCCTTGAGGATTTATCCAACAATGACAAGGAAAAGTACGCCACCTTCTGGCAGGAATTTGGCTCGGCGTTGAAAGAGGGCGTAGGCGAAGATTCTGGTAATAAAGAGAATATTGCCCGTTTGCTGCGCTTCTCTACCACCCTGAACGATAGCGAGAAGCAGGAATCTTCGCTGGATGATTATATCAGCCGGATGAAAGAGGGACAGGAAGATATTTATTACATCACCGCCGAGACCTTTGCGGCTGCAAAAAACAGCCCGTTGCTAGAAATCTTCCGCAAGAAGGGTGTAGAAGTGCTGTTGCTCGCCGATATGGTTGACAATTACATGGTTTCGCATATGTTCGAATATAAGGGCAAGTCGCTGCAATCTGTTTCAAAGGGCGTGGCAGACCTTGCCGGGATGTCGGACGAGCAGGAAAAGCAAGAACTCCAAAAATCTGCGGATGAGTTCAAAGAATTAACCGAGCGCATCAAGCATACTTTACAGGATAAGGTTAAGGAAGTGCGGGTTTCTAACCGCTTGACCAGTTCACCCTCTTGTATTGTGGCGGACGATAACGATATTGACCCTAGCTTGCGCCGCTTGTTAAAAGCTGCGGGAAAAGATTTGCCTGGCGGTAAACCTGTATTCGAGATTAACCCCAACCATCTAATCCTGCAAAAGCTTAAAACTGAGGGTGACGATGCACGTTTTGCTAACTGGACTCACGTATTGTTTGATCAGGCGCTATTGGCTGAAGGCGAACAATTAGAAGACCCGGTTAGTTTCGTTAATCGCTTGAATGAATTGCTGGTAGCTTTATCGGCGTAAGGATTCGGGTTAGAGCTAATAAGGGCGCGGCGTAAAAACCGCGCTTTTTTAGTTTCAACTGCTAACGGGTAGAATAACCTGCATTTTTGAGCTTGGTTTTGAAGGTTTTTAAGGGGTCGCTGCGTGAATAGCTTTCAAGGGGCGGAATATTCAAGATAGCAGCGGTTGGCGAAAGTCGCTTTGTGATAAACCCTGCAAATTGTTTGCTGGCAAGCAATTCATCCAGCACTTCTGCATTCCCGGCTTCAAGCAATACAGCACGTTGTACCTCCACCGATTTGAAGCCTTTGCACCAATCTTGAATCGAAATCAGAATATTTTGAGCTGGCGGTTGTGCGCTCTTGTCTATTAACCACTCTTGGATTGCTTCCGCGCTTTTCCCGCATTCAACCGCTTTGAGAATTGAAGCGCGGGTCATGCTGTACAGGCTGACGCTATCGAGCTTTTTTCGTTCGGTAAACTGCATCAAGTCCCAAAGAGTTTGGCTGTGGGGTACAAAGAGCATAATTTCAAAGTTAGCCAACGCTAGTAACGGGTTGGGAGTATCGGGGAAAGCTTGCTTTATTGCTTGCGGGTGTCCGATAATTTCAGCCCCAAAATCGGTTAAGCTGAAAGCAACGGGATTACCTTGAGCATCGTGCGAGATTCGCACCAGCCCCAACCACTCGAAGAGCAAGCCAATAGAGCTGCGGATTAGTTCCCCCTCAAGTTTTTGCCATTGGTGGGACATTAGTTGCAAACGCTGCGCCCCGAATATATTCAGCAAATCGCGGCGGGAGCGGATAAAAAAGGGCTGCTCTTTCTCTACTTTCAGCAGCAACGAATTTAGCGAATACCAAACGCCCGGTTGGCAATTTCGTAGCCATGAGAACATTGCGTTTATAGCGGTTACTTTATTTTCCTGACTGTTGTAAGGGTAGGAGAAAAATACCGGTTCTGAAAAATAATTATGTTCTAACCAGAATTTAAATATGTGACGAGTTTGCTCGTATAAGTCCAGTTTAAGCCATTCATTCAGCTCAGGCGCTAACCGCAGAGCTTTCTCATCTTCTTCCCGGTCAAGTAAATCGAGAGAATTACACAGGTTTATCAATAGGGCAGTGCGATTAAGCGCGTCAGGGTTTTCAGGATGCCACAAAAGCTCTCCTAACTTTTTCAAATGGCGTTTTGGTATCCGTCCTTCATTGGTAACTTCTACCTCATTCAGTCGAATATAATTAAGAAAAGTTAGAATATCCCAAGCGAAAGCGTAAGGAGGGTACTTGGTCATTTCGGTTGGTTCGGTGACAGTCTGAAGTTCAATTGTACTGCTTTGTTCGATTGAAACACGCGGTTGGGCAATTTCGTTAGGAACCCATACCACACTTTTCCCATCCTCAAAGGCTTCCCAAACCATCCGATATTCCAGCAAAGGCTGGATGGTACGGCTTAACCGCTTTATGCTGACATACTTTTTCAGCAATTTATCTATAGTTGTGCGATTTTGCTTGAGATTGGCAAACAACTCGCGAGTATCCTTATCCATGTCTTCTAGAATCTGTTTCTGAGTAGCTTCTTCGCTCATCAAGCGGCTAAGCTCCTCATAGAACTGCTGGTTTTTAGCCTCGCCCTGCATGCTGTATGCGCCCCACATTGCTGCCAGAATATCCAGTCCTTCCACTTCGCTTTTCTTTAGCAAGCTGATAAGCGGTAGATGTGAGTATTTAATCTGATTGCTGGAAGCCGAGAACTCACCTACTTCCAACTTTTCAGATAACAGCCTTTTGAGAGAGTGAGTCAGTTCTCGCGGTACGGTCACTACAATTTTGGTTTGAAAAAGCTCTGCTTGGTTACGGCGGTTATAATCACCCCAACTATTCTTGCGCTTAGGTATAGACGGTTTAATACTTTCCAACTCGGCGACAGGAATCCTGATGGTATCTGGGTATATCAAGCCGTTATTGCGTAATTCATTTACCAGCTTTTCGGCAACTGTCGGGGGAATTTGAAGCATAGCAGCCAGTTCAAAAACCTGCAAAACTGCTTCTTGCTGTGAAACCAGCGTCAGTAGCAATCTTTGCTGCTCCACCCCTAGTTTTTCCAGAACACGGCGCTGCATAAACTCGCTAATCATTTGCTTTGCCAGTTCAAAGGTATTACCTGAGAAAAGCTTGGTGCTTAGGGTAACTTCCCAGAAATCTACTATCTCTCTGAGTTCAATTGGCGCACGTTCGTTTAAGTAGGCAACCAGCGTTTTCAAGCTCTTAATCCTTTAATTATATTAAATATAACCTGAAGGGCGCCCAGACGGGTAGCAGCCGATTCCGGCTTTTATCTCGCTAAGCTCATAAATGCCGCCGCTTTGTTTCCAACCTCCCTCGAAAGGGTCTTCTGCCAGCAGCATCGGGGTATCCAAATCTATATAATCGAATCCGCCCAACCCGGCGGCAAAATGCGCCGAACAGCACATCGCCAGTTTCGATTCAATCATGCCACCAATCATCAATTGAATATTTCCGGCGCGACATACGGCGGCAATATCTAATGCTTCTACCAACCCGGATTTCATGAGCTTGATATTCACCACCGTAGCTGCGCCTGTTTCTATAACCCGGATGGCATCATAGGCATTGAATATTGTCTCGTCTGCTGCAACTGGTACGCTGCTATGTTGGGTCACATATTTCATGCCGTTCCAGTCGTGCTTGGGGACGGGCTGTTCAAAAAGGCGCACCGGAATATTGAGTCGCGCAAGTTCATTCAGCAGTTGCACCGCGCCGGGGGCGTTATAGCCTTGATTTGCATCTAGTTGGATGCCTAACTTAGATCCGCCTTCCACCACGCCCAATACCCGCGCTACATCTGCTGCTATATCGCCCCCGACCTTGATTTTGATGAAATGCACTCCTCTTGCCTGAATTTCGGCGGCAAGTTCACGGGCGCGTTCAGGGGTCACAATCGGAATACTGATGTCGGTTTCCACCCGACTACTTGCTCCGCCTAGAAACTTGTAAAGTGGTACACGCATACTTTTGGTGGCGGCATCCAGCAACGCCATCTCGATACCAGCACGAGCAGCGTTTTGCATAGAGAAAACTTTATGAATCTCGGCGGAAATTGTACGCCATTCTAGCGCATCACGTCCAACCAATAGCGGTGTATATGTTTTCAGAGTTGCCAGTATCGTGGCTTGGTTTTCGCCATTGATAGGCTCTAAAGCGGCGGCTTCACCGTAGCCGATTGCGCCGTTTTCCAGTTCTATTGTAATTAGCACATTGCGTACATGTTCAAGCCGCCCAATCGCAATGGTGAATGGTTCTAGCAAGGGAATATCCAGCGGTTCGTAGGTTATTTTGACGATTTTAGTTGACATAATGTTATTTTACCTTGAGTTTCCATTTTATCAGGTTATCTATTATTCCGGTTCTTACCAAACCGACTTTTTCCAACACCCCAATAGAGGCGAGGTTGTCGTTTTCGCATTCGGCAACAACTTGCCGTACTTTAGGTTGTGCGGTTGCCCATTCTAGCAGCGCTTTGACCGCTTCGAGCGCGTAGCCCTGGCGACGGTATTGTGGCAAAATGCTATAGCCTATTTCGACAGTGCCTTTGAAATCGGATGAGCCTTTGAAACCAGCATCTCCTATAATAATCGACTCGGTGCGGTGGCGCAAAAAGCGCAATCCCCATTCCGCATGCTCTGAGTGATTGGTAAGTTGCTGTTGGAGAAATGGCAAAAATTCGGCGACCTCTGGAGAGGGATAATCTATTGGTAGCCTTGCCAAAACTAGCCGTTCAAATTCGTTTCGTTTGTGCAACAAAGCCTGCACCATTACGGCAGAACAGGCAACCAATGATAGGCGCGAGGTTTCAAGAACGGGCAAAATAGCAACCTTTTACTCAAAAACACGAATTGTAATACACTAAATGGATAGTATATGCTATAGCACAGATAGTCGCAATAAAATTAAAACAGAAAAATTCGCTTAGGAGGCGCAAAATGGAAGAATCGAAACTCGTTGTTATTCGCTGGAATAGCCTCACAATACCTGATGAGCAAATGCTTCGAGAGCTTATGGAGCAGGAAGGTTTACAACCGTATAGATGGTGGAATTATCCCGGCGACATCTATTTACCTCACACCCACCCTTATTTTAAGGCTCTATACGTGGTGAATGGTTCGATTACATTTGAACTGGCGAGTGGAGAGTTGCTGGAATTAACTGCAGGTGACCGTTTGGATTTGCCTGCTGGGATAGTGCATGCGGCAAAGGCTGGAGTAAATGGGGTAATTTGCTTGGAAGCGACACGCTAAAATAAAAGGGATGAGTCAGTTACCTTACTCATCCCTTCCCAATTACACCGTCAAACTGAGTTTGCGCTTATTCTTTGCTACGGGTATATATTTCCTGTACTACAAAGCCTGCTACCAGCGCTATAAGCCCTCCGGTAATTTGCAAGCCCCACAGCTCGTTTTTCAGCTTAGAATAGTTAAAAAGGTAGGGGGCAGACATCACCCATATACCGATAAAAACCATTACAGCGCCACCGTAAAAGCGGAGGGTTTTAAGCCCCTCGTTTTTTTCGGTCACAACCAGCAGCAATGAAACTACAATGGCTATTGCTCCGCAAATAATAGACAATAGTTGAGCATTGCTACCGGGCGTTTTGTCATCGCTATAGCCTAGTAAAAAAGGCATAATAATAAGCCATATTCCACCCACTGCGCCCAACATCCCGATTATCGTCAGATTTAGAGTGGATAAAGGTCTATTCTTCATACGAAATTGACTCCTTTCGAGCTTGTTTCTCACTCACTTGGCTGCGGTAACCGGTGGCAAACTGCTGCCGGGTGTTTTGGAAGAACGGCGGAATAAGAAACCGGGTTCCCACGGAGTGCCTAGTGCGGGCAACACGTAGCGATCTAGTCCCCACCATCCGGCGGTTCGCCATGCCAGAATAACAAACACGGCAGTACCGAAAAGAACCGGGTTTGTCGAGGTAGAACCAGCCAATTCAAAACTAAAGTTTAATATAGTTCCAAAGAAGGCAGCTACTGCGGTCAGGCAGCCAAAGATTAAGCCTAAACCTACCGCCATTTCCCCAAAAGCAACAAACCAAGAGAACCATTCGTAATGACCGCCATTTAACATACCTTTGATAAATTCGTAGTACCAATCGTAGGTGATAACTGCACCTTGCGCGCCGGGCGGGACGGCAACTATTCTTTCCCAGAATGATTTTAGCCCTTTACCGCCATTGGCAATGTATTGGCTATTGCTAATATCCCAGAACATAGCTTTGCCCCAACCTGAGGAAAACCATTGCAAGCCTAACCATACGCGCACAACCAACCATATTGGCGCTGAACTGGTATTGGCAAACAACCATTTAGCTACAGGTGGTTCATTTACCATTGCGCCGAATTTCCCTGTTTTGTGTGGCGCTTCCATACTCATAAAGAAACCTCCTTTAATGATACTGCTACGAGTGGATGTGCAGCACATTTGTACTTTTTACTACTAACGAGAAACGAATAGATATAAAATAGAAAATTTTAGTCGGGAACTGGAACAATATTATACTGAGTAATTTGTATAACTTTGGAGTTTAGATAAACATAATTAAGAGCGAATTAACCTGTTGCAAAGGGATAAAGCTAGTTATGGGTATCCCTTTGCAAAGCTATAAAAGCGCTGCTAGATTAGCGTTTATCCAAACATCAAATAACTAGGAAGGACGAGCGTAAAATTTTCTCTCTCATGATTTATGGGAGAATCCTAACACAATGGTTAGATTTTTGCAAGGGGTTTGAACTCACAACGCCCGCAGTTTTTCCAATTATTAGAATTTAATTAATCTATTACAGCGCAGCCATGTGATAGCCATAACCCCGCGTGGTGAATATATAGCGAGGTTTTGAGGGGTCTGGTTCTATTTTTTGGCGCAATTGATTGATAAATACATGCAGGTATTGCGTTTCCTGTTCGTATTCAGGACCCCAGACACTCAGCAAGATACTTCTATGAGAAAGAATTCGCCCAGCGTTTTCTGCCAAGAGCTTCAATAATTCAAATTGTCGTGGACTTAGCTTAAATGCTTTTCCTTCAACAGTTACTATATGTTGCTGTGTATCAATTGAAAGTCCATTGCATTTTATAATCAAATTCGGTTGAGCGGGATTTTTCTCTACATTTGAAATTTCAGCGGAAGCTTCAGCGTTGTCTGTCAAATTATTTTGCTCAGCCTGAAACTGCTCGTATTTATCAATATCAATATCAATGCTATTCAGCATTTGCTTGATTGTATTGGAGGCAAGTTGAAGTTCATCAGATACCGGTTGTAGAATTGCAGATTTTACTTTGGCTTGCTTTTCAAGGCGCGTTTTGACTGCCTGTAGCAATTCTTTTTGCGTAAAAGGCTTCGTCAGGTAATCGTCCGCGCCTAACTCCATGCCATAGCGTAAATCACCTTTTGCTGCTTTAGCCGTTAGAAAGATGAAAGGAATAGTGAGGGTGGAAGGGTCATTACGTAAAACCTCCAGCACCTCATACCCGCTCATTTCAGGCATAATAATATCGGAAATAATCAGGTCAGGCTTTTGTTGTTGGGCAATTTGTATGCCAGCCGTGCCATCTGCTGCGCTTACTATCTGGAAACCTTCAACTTCGAGAAAGTATTCCAAGTTAAGACGAATGGTAGCTTCATCTTCGATTATTAGTATCTTTTTTTGCGTTTTTCCCATTTTGTTATCAACGAATATAATTATGCTATAGTGACTAATGCTTCGACTTATAAATAGCTACATTTAGCCTATCCAATACGTTTTGAGGAATCAGCTTAGAGAAATCTACTTCTATTTTACTACTTTGACGGGTTTATATCCAGATTAATTCACTTGGATTTGTATTATGAAATCAAATTGTAATATTGTGTATCTATTCTAAAATATAGGTAACATTTAGATATAGCGAATATCGTCTTTATGAAGGGTTTAGATAATAGCTTTATAATTATTATTAAATCATTTATGTAATTTGTGGGTACTTCGGCGCATTGTATCTGCAAGCATTTGCGTTTTTTGTTACCGCTAGGATGTATTAAAAGGAATCTATTACCCTTTATTTGAGAGGTGGGAATAATTACTATGTTAGCTCCAATCACAAAAACAATTCTGGTTGTTGAAAGTGCAAAACTAGAAGGACAAAAACTTTCCACCTTTCTCGATACAATCGGTCTTGACACTATTTTGACCGAAGAGGTGTATGGAATTCTGTTAACTAAAGGGAAAATTGCCAAACGAGAGCTACACTACATCTTGCTTTCTAAACTTAACGATACAGCACAACCCCTTTCGATAGATATTAATCAGAAGCTTAGCCAGAATTCGGTTAGATTTCTAACTTCTCAAGACCACGTAGGCGCACCGGATGATGGGAATATTTTGGTAGCAGTTATGGATAATGCCTCTGAACTCGTGGCAACTGTAAAACGTTATCAAATTAATATAAAAAATCAAGCTGAATTCGAATATAATTCTAATACAGCGGTTTCAACTAACCAAAAGTTACCGCCCAGCTATCCTAAAAAACTGAGTTTTTTGGAAAAAGTCGAATTGGTAGTGAAAAATAGTCCACCTAGTTCGGTAGAACATAGGTTGTTTCAAGGAGAGTGTGTTTCTCGCTTAGAAATAAGGTGGCGGATAAAGTCCCTTTGGGGAGAATATGATGCCAGCCTATACGAGCCGTCTGGTCTTATTGCTGTTTGGTTGGAAAATAAGTTGGCAGAAATTGAAAATAAATGATAATCTAGATTTTTAATAGCTCCGAAATATAGAGTTGTAGTAACGATATGGATAATAAAATATGACAGTTGGTATATCCTTCTCAGATTCCCATACACTAATGTCGGCATTGTTTAACAGCAGCCCTAGCTCAATGATTTTAATTGGCGAGAACTTTCAGATTATCGCCATAAATAAGCAAGCTAAAGAAGAATCAGCCGCATTTTTAGGGTGCGAAATCAGAGTAGGGGAATATATATTACCACTGGTAGAAGTATTTAGAATCTCAAATTTCGAGAGGCATTTTAAAGAAGCTCTGACCGGAAAACTTATAACAATTGAGCAATATTACAACAATCTAAATGGTCAGGAAAAGTGGCTTGAGTATAGCTATATTCCGGTGCATGAAAATACAGATAAACCTTCGATAGTTTGCCTTTCCATCCAAAATATAACATCCCACAAGAAAACTGAAGATTTATTTAACAGCAATGTTACGGTAAATCAGACTATACAGGAATGTATCCCTGATATGATTTTTCAGATAAAACGGGATGGGACTTTCCTGAACTTCAAAGCGGGAGACCAAAGCAATTTACTTCTTGAACCCAATTATTTTATCGGAAGAAATGCTAAGGATGTGCTTCCGCCGGAAATTGCAAACCGTACCATAGAATATCTAGAAAAAACCTTTGAAACTGGCAAATTGCAGATTTTTGAATATGAGCTTGTGCTAGAAGGTACTACCAGTTTTTTTGAAGCTCGGATAGTAGTTAGTAGCAGAAATGAGGCACTCATTATTGCGCGGGATATTACCGAGCGCAAACAGGTAGAAAAGGCTCTTAGGCGTTATAGGCTTCTCTCCGAAAATACCCTTGATATTATTCTGTTTATTAAGCCAGATGGCACAATTCTGGAGGCTAATAGGGCGGCGGCGCAGGCGTACGGCTATAGTATTGAAGAGCTACAAGCCCTCAATATTCGCGACTTGCGTGCGTCTGAGATACTTACCCAAGTAACTGTTCAGATGCAACGCGCCGGTACCGAAGGTATTTTATTTGAAACAAACCATCGTCGCAAAGATGGAAACATTTTCCCGGTAGAAGTAAGCTCTCATGGTATTGACCTAGATAATGAGCGCGTTTTATTAAGCGTTATTCGCGATATTTCTGAACGCAAACAGTCAGAGTATGCCGTTAAGGAGAGCGAAGCTAGTTATCGGGAACTTGCCGATAGTATTACAGATGTTTTTTATGCCTTCGACTCCGATTTAAGGTTTACCTATTGGAACAAAGCTATGGCTTTGATAACCGGAATCTCTGCCGACACAGCTTTAGGTAAGAAATATTTTGATATCTTTCCGGATGAACCGCTTAGAAGAAAATCCTTCGAGTTTTTCTGTGAGACGCTAAAAACTCAACATGCCACTTCTTTCCAAAACCAATACAACAATAAAATATACGAGTATAGCGTATATCCTACAAAAAGCGGCATAGCAGTATTTAGCCGTGATATTACCGAAAATTATACTATTAACGAGGTGCTTCGGGAAAAGGAAGAACTCTACCGTAGTGTTATTAGCGCAATGTCAGAGGGAGTTGTTATACAGGGGAAAGATGGAGCTATGATAGCTTCAAACAAAAGTGCTGAAAAATTTCTGCCCCTTTCCAAAAATACATTGGAGAGACGCACCGCAAACGACACGATTTTGCATGCCATACATGAAGATGGCTCTCCTTTCCCCAAAGAAACACACCCTGCAATGGTCACTTTAAGAACTGGTGAGAAGTGTTCGGGTGTAATTATGGGCTTACAAATGGCGGATACTTCGGTTAGCTGGATCTCAATAAATACCAACCCTCTCTTCCACTCCGATGGTGTTACCATACGTGGCGTAGTATCTTCGTTTACTGATATTACTCAGCAAAGGCAGATGGAGGAATCTTTACGGCGCAGCGAAGAACTGTACCGAACATTAGTATATAGCCTACCCGGCACTTCGGTGGTGCTTTTCGACCATGAACTACGTATCCTAGTAGCCAGCGGTGATAATGTGCCGGGTCGCAGTTTTACCGGCGATACAGTGGAAGGAAAAACGCTCTACGAAGTTGTATCAAATACGGGAGTCGCCAGAATTGAGCCTTACTACAAAGCGGCTTTGTCGGGGATTGAACTGACAGAAGAATACAAATTTCGGGATAAAACATTCCTATTACGCTCTACTCCGGTTAGAAATGCCCAAAATGAAATATTTGCCGGAATGCTGCTTGTATTTGATGTAACCGCTCTGAAAAAAGCTGAACAAGCTCAGCATGAGAGTGAAGACAGATTCCGCTCGGTTATAAATAATGTCACGGAAGTAATTTTCCAAACCGATGCAGCAGGGCTATGGACATTCCTGAACCCCGCTTGGCACGAAATAACCGATTTTACGCTTGAAGAAAGTATTGGGCAAAACTTCCTCGATTACGTTCATCCAGATGACCGAGAACGAAATACGGCTCTATTTATCCCATTAATAGAACGAAAGAAAGAGTATTGCAGACATCAGGTGCGTTATCTGACCAAATCAGGCGGCTTCCGCTGGATTGAGGTTTATGCGCGTCTGACCTTGGATGATGAAAATACTATTGTCGGTACTTCCGGCACGCTCCGGGATATTACAGAACAGCGCTTAGCAGAAGAAGCCCTGCAATATCGCCTAGAGTTTGAACAAATATTAGCGTCTATTTCTACCAGCTTTATAAATCTGGGAATTGGAGAAATAGAAGAAGAAATGCATAATGCGCTTGTTGCGGCAAGTCATTTCGCGGGGGCTGACCGAAGTTATATTTGCATTTTCTCTGAAGATGGCAAGCAGGTAATCCAAACGTATGAATGGTGCGCTCTCGGCATTCAACCTACCCCAGAAACACATAAAATTCAGCCTATTACTGCTTTTCCGTGGCTAATGTCTCGTATTAAGCGATTAGAAAGCCTGAATTTAGGTAGTCTTGTGCAACTGCCGGAAAATGCTAAAGCTGAAAAGGCACTATTGGAAAGTTTGTCAATAAAATCCACTTTAATTGTTCCGATTGCCTATCAGTTAAAACCGATCGGATTTTTGGGTTTTGATAACATTTTAGTGGCAAAGAGTCGAAGTGATAATGATATACGTCTCCTGAAAATGATAAGTGAGATTTTTGCCAATGCTATCAAGCGGAAATCCTATGAAAGCCAGATTGTAGAACAGCGTGATTTTGCTCAATTGGTGATGAATACAATGGGGCAAGGTTTAACAGTTTCTTCCGATAATGATCGTTTTGACTTTGTAAATCCTGCCTATGCTAGTATGCTTGGTTATTCGCCGGATGAGTTAATAGGTAAGAGACCTTCAGATTTGACCGATTCCGCTGACCGACCTAAGTTAAAAGATGCCTTTAATCACAGGCGTTTTGGTGAAATCAGCACCTACGAGAATCGCCTTATCTGCAAAGATGGCTCTATCCGCTATGTTACTATTACCAGTGTTCCGGTTATGAAAGAGGGGCAGTTAAAAAATATTATCGCGGTAATCACCGACCTTACCGAACGCAAAAAAGCAGAGGAAGCCTTGCGTGAAAGCGAGCAAAGGCTGCGGACGGTGGTTTCCAATGTGCCTCTTATTCTATTTGCTATGGATACTAACGGTATAATTACTTTAGCAGATGGACGCGGCTTCAAAGACTTAGGGATTGAACCCAATATAATTGTTGGCAATTCTATTAAGAATAGTCACCCATCTACTGCTGAAGATATTCGGAAGGCGTTGGATGGGCAGTTTGTTAATACTACACTCGAACTGGGTAAAGGAATCTTCGAGTTTTGGTATATACCAATCAAAGACCAATACAACCGGGTTTCAAGCATTATCGGCGTTGCTTTGAATATTACCGAAAGAATACGTGCCGAGCAAGAACTAGTTATTGCCCTCGAAAAAGAAAAAGAATTGAATAACCTCAAATCTAGTTTCGTTTCGATGGCATCTCATGAGTTTCGTACTCCTTTAACCACTATACTTTCTTCCTCAGAGTTACTTGAAAATTATGGTCATAGATTGACTAAAGAGCGAAATCAAGAGCTATACCAACGCATTAATCACGCCGTCAAAAACATGACACAGCTTATTGATGAAGTATTGCTGATTAACCGCGCCGAAGCCGGAAAATTGGATTTTAACCCTGATTGGTTTGACATGTCCGTTTTCAGCGCAACGGTAATCGAAGAGATTCAGCTGGGACTCGGCATTCATCATCGCTTTGATTTAAATATTTCAGCCGCCCCTCAATTGATAAAGGCAGATGAAAAACTATTGCGGCAGGTGGTTTCCAATTTGGTCACCAACGCGATTAAGTATTCAAAGAGCGGTAGTATAGTTTATATCGAACTGGTATATAAAAGTGACAAAGTGATTTTTACAGTTAGAGATGAAGGCATCGGTATCCCCCCGGAAGGGTTAAAACACCTTTATGAGGTGTTCTACCGCGCCCCCAACGTTGGCAGTATTCAGGGGACGGGATTAGGGTTGGCTATTGTTAAACGCTGCCTAGATTTACATAACGGTACTATTGATATAATGAGTGAACAAGGTAAAAGCACTACTTGTATCGCGACAATTCCGCTATCATCAGAAAAGGCGATTAAGTAACATGAAAAAGAAAATTGTAATAATAGAAGATGAAGAACCAGTTCGAATGAATCTGCAATTGTTGCTCGAATCCGAAGAGTTTGAAGTATATACCGCTTCGGATGGAGAACAAGGCTTGAAAGAAATTGCCAGCCGAAAACCAGACCTTGTTATTTGCGATATGATGCTGCCTATAGTTGAAGGCTATGAAGTTTTGAAAAGGATGCGGCTTGAAGAAAGTTATAGAAATACACCTTTCATTTTCCTAACGGCGCGTAATGATAAAACCTCTATGCGTCAGGGAATGGAACTTGGGGCGGATGATTACATTACCAAGCCTTTTACTATGAAAGAAATACTAACTGCGATTAACATCCGGCTGGAAAAAATGGATTTAATCGAAAAAAATGCTGAGCTAAAAATGAATGAGTTAAGGCTTTCAATGGCGCATTCCTTACCTCACGAATTTATAACCCCTTTAAGTTCCATAATCGGCTACTCTGATATGTTGATTGCCGATAAGGGTAATTTTGAGGAGAGCATCCGGCAAGAAATGTTGGAGAGTATTTATTATAATGCGCTACGCTTGAATCGCCTGACTCAAAATTTCCTACTTTTAGCAGAATTGGAGATTCTAGCCACCGATAAAGTTAAATTAAATGGTTTCAAAACAGAAATCACAGAAGCTGCCGAGGAATTAATAATCGGGGTAGCTTCCTCCAAAGCGCGTTCCTTCGATAGATTAAGTGATTTGGAGTTTGATTTCGAGCAGTCTAATATTACTGCGCCGCTATCCTCATCAAATTTAGCAAAAATAACTGAAGAACTGGTAGATAATGCCTTTCGTTATTCAGAGGTCGCGCAAAAAGTTCATGTAACTGCAAGCCTCCAGAATGGCAATTTTGTTATAAATATAACCGATAATGGTAGAGGCTTGACGCAAAAACAAATTGCCAAAATTGGCGCTTTTATTCAATTTGAGCGGAAACGCTATGAGCAGCAAGGTGTTGGTCAGGGTCTCTCGTTGGTTAAGCGTCTTGTAGAGCTACACGATGGCGAATTTAGTATAAGCAGTGTGCCGGGAAAGCTGACTGTAGCGCGTGTTTTAATTCCTGTTAAAGTAAAAACGCTATGAATTCTGCCGGACACAATTAGAAAGTCTCCAAAAGGAGTATTTATTTATGGCAATTAGCCCATTAGCGGGTAAACCTGCTCCAGCACAGCTAATTATTGATGTTGATAAACTTACCGACCAGTATTATCGTTTGCATCCTGATGTTTCTGACCCTCAACAACAAGTTCAGTTTGGTACTTCAGGGCATCGCGGCTCTTCCGCTAACGCCGCTTTCAATGAAGACCATATTCTGGCAGCAACTCAGGCAATTGTGGAATACAGACAGAGCAAAAATATTAGCGGTCCACTATTTCTGGGCATAGATACTCACGCGCTTTCTGCTCCGGCGCACCGCACCACCTTAGAAGTGCTTGCCGCGCATGGAGTTGAGGTTTTTATTGCACAGAACAACGGCTATACCCCTACTCCGGTTATTTCGCATGCTATTCTGGCTTATAACAAGGGGCGCACTGCCGGGCTTTCCGATGGAATAGTAGTTACTCCCTCGCATAATCCGCCAGCTGATGGCGGTTATAAGTACAACCCGCCAAACGGTGGACCCGCCGATGTGGATATTACGGGCTGGGTGCAAAATCGCGCCAATGAATTGTTGCAGAACAAAAATAGGGAAGTGAAGCGCATTTCTTATGAAATGGCTCTCAAGGCTGCCACTACCCATCAATATGATTACATCACTCCTTACGTGAACGACTTGGTTAATGTAGTTGACCTTGAAGCTATCAAGGAAGCCGGATTGAGATTGGGTGCAGACCCGCTTGGAGGCGCAAATGTGGCGTATTGGGAGCCGATTGCCTCCCGTTACGGCTTGAATATTACGGTGGTAAATAATTTGGTTGACCCAACTTTTCGCTTTATGTCGGTTGACCATGATGGCAAAATCCGCATGGATTGTTCCTCGCCCTATGCGATGGCTAATCTAATCGGCTTGAAGGATAGCTACGATATTGCCTTTGGTAATGATGCAGACTCAGACCGTCATGGGATTGTTACTCCTAGCGTTGGCTTGTTGAATCCTAACCATTTTCTATCGGTTGCGATTTGGTATCTATTCCAAAACCGCAAAGATTGGTTACCTACCAGTGCCATCGGTAAAACACTGGTGAGCAGTTCTATGATTGACCGAGTTGGCAAGGACATAGGACGGGTTGTGTCCGAAGTCCCTGTCGGGTTTAAATGGTTTGTGGATGGTCTGGTGGACGGTAGTTTTGGCTTTGGCGGGGAAGAAAGCGCGGGCGCATCCTTCTTGCGTAAAGATGGTACGGTTTGGACTACCGACAAGGACGGCATAATTATGGATTTGCTCGCGGCGGAAATTACGGCGAAAACGGGCAGAGACCCCGGCTTGCACTATCAAGATTTAACCGCGAAGCTCGGCACTCCCTACTACAACCGAGTAGATGCGCCCGCTACCCCTGAACAGAAAGCGCGTCTCAAGAAGCTTTCGCCGGACGATGTTAAGGCGGAGAGCATGGCAGGGGAGAAGATTATAGCGCGTTTGACCAAAGCGCCCGGTAATGGAGCAGAGATTGGCGGCTTAAAGATTGTGACTGAGAATGGATGGTTCGCGGCACGTCCCTCCGGCACTGAGAATGTCTATAAGATTTATGCAGAGAGCTTTATAAGCCAGCAACACCTTGCACAAATCCTGAGCGAGGCACAGGAAATCGTTACACAGGCACTTTAAAAGCAAAGACCGCCGGAAGAAATATGACTCTCTCCGGCGGTTTTTACCTGCTATGCTCAGGGCAATTTCATGCTCAGGCTGACTCGTCCGCGCTTTTCATCTATGCCCAACACTTTCACCTCGATAATCTGCCCAACCTGTACCACGTCTAGCGGGTGCTTGATGAAGCGATTGCTCATTTCGGTGATATGCACCAAGCCATCTTGTTTTAGCCCAATATCCACGAATGCGCCGAAATCAATCACGTTGCGGACTGTGCCTTTAAGTACCATGCCGGGTTTGAGGTCTTGAAGTTTTAGCACATCGTTTCGCAGGATGGGCTTGGGAAGCTCATCGCGTGGGTCACGTCCCGGTTTTTCGAGGTCATCAAGAATATCGGAAAGGGTCAACGCGCCCACGCCTAGTTGTCGGGCTATATCCTCCATACCTTTAAGTTTCGACCTGAATTCTTTTACGGCAACGGCTGACGGTAGCGTGGTAGCTTTACCAGACCCTATCAGCTTTAGTAATTTGTCAGCCGCCTCGTAGCTTTCAGGGTGAACAAAGGTATTATCCAAAGGGTTAGAGCCATCAGGAATTTTCAAAAAACCTGCTGCTTGCTCGAAGGCTTTTTCACCCAAGCCCGGTACTTTGAGCAACTCCCGCCGGGTTTTGAAAGAGCCTTTAGTCTCTCGGTAGGTTACGATTGAATCTGCTACCTTGCGATTAATCCCCGAAACATAGCGCAAAAGGGCAGAAGAGGCGGTATTTAAATTTACTCCTACATAGTTCACGCACGACTCCACTACCGTATCGAGAGTTTGACCAAGCGTTTTTTGGTCAACATCATGTTGGTACAAGCCGACTCCGATAGCTTTCGGCTCAACCTTGACCAATTCGGCTAAGGGGTCTTGTAAGCGGCGTGCAATTGAAATATTTCCACGTTGGGTAACATCGAGGTCGGGAAATTCCTTTCGCGCCAATTCGCTCGCGCTATAAACAGATGCGCCCGCCTCGCTCACAATCACATAGGATGGCTTGGGTTCTGGGCAGGCGGCAATTACCTCTGCTGCCAGCATTTCAGTTTCACGACTGGCAGTGCCGTTCCCGATTGCAAAGACATTTACCTTGAAACGCTTGGATAATTCAAGCAATATTTTCTTTGAGCCTTCCCAATCATTTTTTGGTTCGTGCGGGTAAATATTCAGGTTGGCAATTGGCTTTCCGGTGGTATCAATCACCGCAACTTTACAGCCAGTACGAAAGCCGGGGTCAATGCCCAACACCGACATACCACGCAAGGGCGGTTGCAACAATAGCTGGCGCAGATTGGCGGCAAATATTTTAATGGCATGCGCTTCCGCCTGTTCGGTCAAAGCGGCGCGTACTTCGTTTTGAAGTGAAGGAATCAGCAACCGTTTCAAGCTATCGGCAATCGCCGTTTCTAATTCAGCTTTGAAGATGCAGTGCGAATCAGCCGGGTAATAATAAGCCGCCGCTTTCTCGGCAACCCCACTCGGTAATACCAGATTTATCTTCAATGCTTCCTCACTCTCACCACGATTAAGGGCGAGGACGCGGTGTGGCGGGATTCTGGAGGCAGGTTCGGCATAATCGTAATATTGCTGATACTTGCCCTCCTCGTCTTTTGCGCCCTTTGCCAGCGTTGCGCTAAAGGAGGCTTGCTTGAGAAATAACTGTCGCAACTCTCGGCGCAGGTTTGCATCTTCCGCTACCTGCTCCGCTACAATATCCCTGGCTCCGCTCAAGGCTGTTTCGTTGGTATCTACCCCTTTTTCAGAGTTAATAAATTTAGCGGCGTAATCTCCGAGCTTGCCGTTAAAAGTTTTCTGAGTGAGTATCAAATTGGCAAGCGGCTCAAGCCCTTTTTCGCGGGCAGCGGTAGCGCGGGTATGCCGTTTGGGGCGATATGGCAGATATAAATCCTCTATCTCCTGTAAAATCACCGCTTTCTCGATTGCCGCTTTTAATTCGGCAGTGAGTTTCCCCTGTTGTTCGATAGAGGCTACTATTTCCTGTTTACGGCGGGAAAGCTGGCGTAGATAAGTTACGCGCTTTTCAAGTTGGCGCAACTGCTCTTCATCCAGATTGCCCGTCACTTCCTTGCGGTAGCGCGAAATAAAGGGAATCGTTGCTCCCTCGTCCAATAACTCAAGCGCGTTACGCGCCGAGGCGGTTCTGAGCTTTAGCTCTGCTGCAGCTTGCTCGATAATCCAGTTTTCATTCACCACTGTAGTTGAGTCTGAAGATGCCAAAAGAAACTCCTATATTTATCGGGTTAGTATCTCATCCAGATATTTGAGGATGGCTTCGGCGTTGCCGGAAATCTTCGCTTCTCGTTTTATGTCTTTTTCGAGCTTATCTTGCGCTTTTCGTAAAATTTTCTGTTCTTTTGACTGTGGTATTACCACTACGCCGTCCGCATCTCCCACAATAATATCGCCGGGATTTATCGAAACGCCACCGCAGGAAATCGGCACATTGATTTCGCCCACACCGGCTTTACCGCTGGCAGCAACCGCCGTACCTTTGCAGAAAACCGGGAAATCGAGCTTCTTTATGCCTTGTATATCCCGGATAACCCCATCTACCACAAAACCCTGTATTCCAAGAGTTTGCGCCATTCCGATTACAAAATCTCCGGCAATGGCGCGATAGGTGTCGCCTTTAGCGTTAATCACCACCACATCGCCCGGTTGCGCGTTTCTCATCGCTTTAAGAACCGCGAGGTTATCGCCAACGGGCATTTTCACCGTCAAAGCTCTACCCGCGATTCTGTATTCCTCCTTGAGCGGCTTTATAGCTGAGTCGAGGTTGTTAAGCCCTTCCATAGCATCAGAAATGCAGGTAGTGGGTAATCCTAAAAACTCTTTCAGAATGTTCTCCAAGTCGAATGTTCTCCTATTTCTAAATTTGCTATCGTACAGATTCACAATACCACCCCCGCTTGCGGGTCAGGTTCTAGACAACAACCAAAAAAAATTTTACTTGACTTTAACAACTTATACAAGTTAGCAAGCATACTGGTTTGAAAGGCTTCGAAACAACTCGATAGGGATGTCAAACAATTACGCTACTACTTAAGCCGGGCAATCTTCGGTAAAAATGATTGTTTGGTAATGAAAAGCCTAAATTTTGTAATCGCCAAAAAGGTGGCAGTCCCACGTTCGCAATTAAAAAAATTCAAGCAGTCTGTAAGCTTGTCCGTAATCATCAAATTTTATACTAAAAGATAGCAAAGTAAATTTTTACAGTGGCATACTTTTTTATTAGAGAAAGGGTTAAGAACTTTATGCGATACGCCGTTCGCCCTCAAAAAACCATATTATTTACTGGCGGATGCTTGCTGTTTATTCTGGTATTTCTTCTATGCAATTATCCCTACAAGGTGTCTGCTCAAGCACTCGATGTCCAGAAATATGACATCGGGACACCTGTTGTCATGGATGTATGGGTTGATTACACGAACGGCAATGATTCTAATAATGGTTCAAGCCGTTCTCAAGCTCTCAAAACGCTGAATGCAGCTTGGAATCTTATACCGGAAGGTCAAGAATTAGCCGAAACTGGCTATCGGGTTATGCTGGCGGCAGGAAATTATCCGAGGGATTCGATTCCTAATTATCTGGAGAATCGGCTTGGGACTGCCCAATTCCCTGTTATTTTTCAATCTGCGGACGGGCGAGGCAAGGCTCAACTTAATGGTGACTTGAATATCTATAATTCCAGCTATTTTTATCTTATAGATATAGCTATCATGCCTGACCCACCCGGCGATGCTTTCCATTGTGAGAAATGCAATCACTTTCTGATAAGAGGCACAACCCTGAGCGTGGCAAATCGGGCGGCGCAAGAAGTGATAAAAATAAATCAATCCCAGTATATTTATATTGAGGATAGCGATATTTCAGGGGCTTATGATAACGCTATAGATTTCGTGGCGGTACAATATGGGCATGTGAAAGCAAACCGGATTCATGATTCGGAAGATTGGTGTTTTTACGCGAAAGGCGGTTCTGGCTATTTGCTGGTGGAAGGCAACGAAGTATTTAACTGCGGTACCGGGGGCATTACCGCCGGACAAGGCACTGGCTTTGAATATATGGTTTCGCCTTGGCTGCACTACGAGAGTTATGATATAAAGATTATCAATAACTTGATACACGACACCAACGGCGCAGGGCTTGGGGTAAACGGCGGGTATAATATCCTGCTGGCTTATAATACCCTCTATAGAGTAGGAGCGCGTAGCCATTTGATAGAAGTAGTGTTCGGTAGCCGTAGCTGTGATGGGGATACTGACCGTTGCACTGCGAATTTGCAAGCGGGCGGTTGGGGTACTGTATCTGCTGATAGCCCTCAACTTATCCCCGACCGCAACGTTTATATTTATAATAACTTGATATACAACCCGGACGGCTATCAAAGCGGTTACCAGCACTTTGCTATTTATGGGTCGCAGCAACCTTCTGACAATAGCAATATACCTGCCCCTGCTCGTACCGATACTAATCTGCAAATCAAAGGAAATATTATCTGGAATGGTTCGGCAGATTACCCGTTAGGAATTGAAGATGAAAACGCAGGTTGCCCACCCGCTAACCCTACCTGCAATGCCGAGCAATTGCGCCGCGATAATATGATAAACATTTTCCAACCGCAATTGGTTAATCCAGTCATAGGAGATTTCCACCCTATTTCGGCTAACAATGGGCTTAATGCGCGTAGCGTGGCGATACCAGATTTTGTTGGGGGCGATTTGCCGCAAAGCTGGAATATTCCCGGCGGTAATATCGCAAATAATATCAATCGGGATTTGGAGGCAAATCAACGCTCCGATAAGGTGCAGGCAGGCGCGTTATTGGCGCAAGGTAGCGTGGCTTCTACCAGCGCAAACGTAGCGCATATTACTACGCCAAGTGTTGCCCAACCGCAAAAGGCACAAGCCGCGTTGTTCAACACCCTGCTTGCGCTTTTTTTTAAGGCGCTGGGCAAATTATACTAGCTTAAGGCGGGAGGCGGATTCGGCTATCTGGATAGCGTTTAGAGCAGAGCCTTTTCGGAGATTGTCCATGCAACTCCAGAAAGCCATCGTGTTATAATTGCTGTCCAGTTCCCGGATACGCCCAACCACAATATCGTCAGTATTGATGCTTTGCCATGGCTGCGGGTACAAATTGACGCTTGGGTCGTCTGATACTTTTACGCCGGGGGTATCTCCCATTACCTCGCGCATTTCATCGGGAGTAACTTTTTTACCCAAATCAACTATTATTGATTGGGACATGCCTTGATAAAGCGGCACACGGATTGCCGTAACCGCAATGTTGAGTTCGGGCATACGCCAGAGACGTTTTATTTCGCGAATTATGCGTGCTTCACTGCGGGTTAAGCCTGTATCCAGAAAATTCTCGGTTTCAGGTAACAGGTTAAAAGCTATCTGGTGGTGATAGGTGTGGGGAATAACATTTTTCCCATCCAATACCGTTCGCGCTTCTGTAGTTAGAAACTCAACCGCACTATGCCCACTTTCCGAAACAGGCTCATAGCTGTGTACTATCAAACGGCGCAGACTAGTCCATTGTCGAAGGGTGTTCAACGGCAGTGAAAGTTGGATAACGGCGGGACTGGGAGAAGCTACTAACCGTTTCTTTTTTAGCTGCTGAAGTTCTTCCGCATTGATTTCAGGGATTATCGAAAGAACTTTTTCATCGCCCCGAAACGCGCCGCTCACGTCAATAACGAAACAGCCAAACTCGGTGATAATGGGCGCAAAATGTTGGGCAGTTTCGGCATCTCCACAGAAAAAAGCTATATCCACCTCTTTAAAGGCGCGACTGGTAATTTCCGGCACCTCAAAGTCTTTACCTGAGAAAAAGACACGACGACCGGGTACATATTGAGCTGGATTTGTCAGAAACTTTATATTGTTGACGGGAAACCGCCGGGATTGCAAGATTTTTATCAATTCCTGTCCGGTTAACTCGGTTGCGCCTACGATTGCAAGATTATAGCCTGCCATAATAATACTTTTAATTACTTCTCACTTTTTTGATAATCCTGAAAAACACCTTGCCTAGTTTAACTATGCCTATATGATTTGTCAAAAGACTTGTACAAGCAATCAGCGGGCGATATAATCACTGGAATTATCAAACTGATTTTGCAGAGAGGGTATTAGGCGATATGTTGGAGAACTGGGGTTGGGTAATCGAGGGGAAACTGGCGGGAAGCGCCCTTCCCGGCGGGAGCGGTAAAGAGGATGAAGACCTCCTATTTTTGCACCAACAGGGTATTCGTGCCATCGTTTCTTTATCCCAAAAAAGCCCACGCCCCGAATTACTTCAAAAATACCAGATAATGCACAAACATTTGCCGCTTCCCGATTTTAGCGCACCTACAGTAGAGCAGATTGAAAAGCTCGTTCACTTTATCGAGAAACGAATACAGCGCCTTGAACCTGTTCTGATACACTGTCGCGCAGGATATGGTAGAACCGGGACAATATTGGCTTGCTATCTGGTACATCGCGGAATGAGCGCATCTCAGGCAATCGCGGAGATACGGCGGATTCGCCCCGATTCGATTGAAATTAAGGAGCAAGAACGCGCTGTACAGGAATATGCCCGTCGCTTGCACGTAATGCCTCTGGAGGAGAACGCTTGGTAAAGCCGCGCTGCTTGGTTTGATAAAACTATTAATAGGTAGTTCCTACTACAGACGCAAAGCCTCTAACTACACTAATATGCTAACAAACTCAGAATTGCAAAATGTTGTTTAATGCTGCTATCTGTCATTTCTGACATAGCAAAAAAGCGAGATAAGATAATGAGCCAGACTTACGAGCCGAATCTGCCAATCCAAGTTTCCCGAAAGGGCGATGTGGCTTCAAACCGCCTAGACAAGCCGTTGATGTGCAGTCGCTGTGGTCTTTGCTATGCCAACCGCCGCGAACAACTGCCGGATGCTTGCGTGTTTGTGGGGAATCGCTACGAAGAAATCGAGCTTCGGCTACACGGTCGGGGTCGAGTACCCACCTCTGATGAGGATATGTTTGGGATTTTCCAGCACATGTACACCGCTCGTTTGAAACAACCGGTAGAGGGCGCACAATGGAGCGGCATTATGAGTACAGCGGCAAGCATGCTTCTGAAAAATAATATGGTGGATGGCGTAATCGTAGTAGATAACGTACCCGGCACGCGCTTTAAGCCCATGCCCAGAGTTGCTACCACCGTTGAAGAAATATTTGCGGCAAAGGGAAACAAGCCTTGCCTGTCCCAAAACGTTTCAGCCATCGAAGAAGCCGAAAAGAGGGGACTAAAACGAATTGCCTTTATCGGTAACGGTTGCCAAACGCATGCGGTACGCGCAATCCAAGATACGCTACCCTTTGAGAAAGTCTACTTTCTGGGCTTGCCATGCACCGATGTTGTGACTTATCAGAAGTGGAACAAGTTCCTTGAGGTTGTATCGAAGTCGCCTTCAACGGTTGTTCACCTAGAGTTTATGCCGGATTATCGGGTTTGGATGAAGCATGAAGATGGGCATATCGAGAAAATCGGCTTTTTCGAGCTTGATTTGGACAAAATGGGGGCGGATATTTTCCCCGATAGTTGCTTGAGTTGCTTTGACTACGCCAATGCTCTTTCGGATATTACGATAGGTTATTTGGGCGCAATAATGCCATACCAGTGGATAACAGTTCGTACCAAGGTTGGCGAAGAACTATTCGAGATGTTGCGCCCGCACTTGGAATTTACACCCTTGGTTGAGAAGGGCGATTACCATCGCGCCGTCCAACTTTCGGTAGATATGCTAAGTAAGCCCCCCCGCAAATTGCCGAAATGGGGCGCAAAGCTTCTAACTTTCGTGGTAAGGCATCGCGGTTTGAAGGGTATCAATTTTGCGCGTGGTACTCTTACTATGAAGTGGGCGCGTAACCTTGACCATATTCGCAAAAATTTCCCGGCTCATGAGGATAAATTGGTGCCGGAATTTGCGAAGCGCGTTCTCAAGCGATACGGCATGTAAGCTTCTTTTTTTAGAATGTAACCCTCGTTTGGTTTAGACGGACGAGGGTTTTTTGTATGCTTGACGCTAAAAGGCATATCCTGTAAACTGGTATATACATCTATACAATACCCTCGATTCACATTCAGAGGTAAGCATGCAAGGTAAATACATAGAAGAATCCGCACGTGATAGTGATAATCTGGCAACGGAAGGGCGCAATCAGGAAAGCTCTACTCTCGACACCTTGAACGCACTTGAAATAGTGCAAATTATTAATAATCAAGATGCACTGGTGGCGCAGGCTATTAAGGCGGAAATACCCTCAATTGCTCGCGCGGTAGAAGAAATCGTAAAATGCTTCAAGCGGGGCGGTAGGCTGATTTATATCGGAGCAGGTACTAGCGGTAGGCTTGGCGTGCTGGATGCGTCCGAATGTCCGCCTACTTTTAATACTCCACCTTCAATGGTTATCGGCATTATCGCCGGGGGAGAGGTTGCCCTAACCAGTGCGGTGGAAGAAGCTGAAGATAATGCCGAATTGGGCAAACAGGATTTGATTAAGGTTCAGCTAAACTCGAACGATGCGGTGGTGGGGATTACTGCCAGCGGGCGCACCCCTTATGTATTGGGCGCGTTGGAATACGCCCGTAGTTGTGGCGCATTCACTATCGGGCTAACCTGTAATAAAGCCACTCCCTTAGAAGCGTTGTCTCAAATCACCCTTGCGCCTGTTACGGGCGCTGAAGTAGTCTCCGGCTCAACTCGTCTTAAAGCCGGAACAGCCCAGAAAATGGCGTTGAATATGCTGTCAACTGCGGCTATGACATTAATGGGCAAAACCTACGGCAATCTGATGGTAGATGTGCGTGTCAGCAATGCTAAACTTCGGCGCAGGGCGGTGCGGATAGTAATTGATTGCACCGGGCTGCCCGAACTTGAAGCTGCCGCTTTGCTGGAGCGTTGCAACGGGGAAACCAAAGTGGCAATTGTAGCGGCATTGGCAGGGGTTAGCCCGAATCAAGCAGCAGAAAAACTTGCCAGAGCGGATGGTGTGGTGCGCTTGGCGTTGAAAAAGGCGAATTAAGCAATGCGCTACTTTGCGGCTGTAGATGGCGGTGCTAGTAAAACGCTGGTAGTAATAGTAGATGAGAATGGGCAAGAGCTTGGGCGGGGCGGGGCAACCGGCTCTAATTATCAGGCGCTTGGGCTGGAGAAGGCGGTAACGGCGGTTAGAATGGCTTTGCTAGAGGCATGTTCGGCTGCAAACCTGTCCCCTGCTACCGTTGTACTAGACAAAATCTATTTAGGTTTGTCCGGTCTTGATCGCACCGATGACCAAGAAATCTGGAAGAAAAAGACTGCCGAACTTGAATTTCCTCAAGCACGCCGGATGTTGTTTGGAAATGATGGCGAACTGGTACTGGCGGCGCTACCGCATTCAATCGGGTTGAGCCTAATTTGCGGCACAGGTTCGATTGCAATCGGGCGCGACCATGCGGGAAAGCGCACCCGTGCTGGGGGTTGGGGACATTTCTTCGGGGATGAGGGCAGCGGTTTATGGTTCGGGCGTGCTATTCTGCAAAAAGCGGCGCGTATGGCGGATGGGCGCGAACCTGAAACTTTGCTGCTGGATTTGGTATTGCAAGAGTGGAATTTGGCGAATGCCTCTCAACTAATCGGGGCAGTTTATACTAGCCCACTGGTGAATAATGCGCGTATCGCCCGCTTATCCGGTCTGGTGTTTCAAGCGGCTGCATCAGGTGATACCACCGCGCTGGCATTAATCGAGGAAGCGGCGGAAGAACTGGCTTTAATTGTAAAAGCGGTTTATCGCAAGCTGGAATTTTCTGTGCCGCCCTCGCTGTCGGTAGCCGGAGGGGTGATATTAAATCATCCCGTGTTGCTTGCCAGAGTCGAAGGGTTATTACGAGCGCAAATCCAACTGGATAAAATCGTGCAAGTACCAGAACCGGCATTGGCAGCAGCAGTAGCAATGGCGCAAGAAGTGGAGTGAGCGTATGAACTTGCTTGAAAAAGTCGGTCAACGTTTCATGCTATCCTTCGATGGTACTGAATTGACCCCAACTTTGCGGGCTTGGCTCTTGGAATGTCGCCCCGGCGGGGTTATTTTATTCGGGCGCAATATAAAAAGCATCGAGCAAGTAAACACACTTACTGCAAATTTGCAAGATTTAGCCGCCCGCAATGGGTTGCCGCCTTTCATTATTGCGTTGGATGAGGAGGGCGGGAGAGTTAGCCGCATGAGCGCGGATGGCTCATCGTGGATTGCGCCAAGCCAGATGGCACAAGCTGCCGCTGGTATTGAAGCGGTACGTGCCTCTGCCAAAGTAACGGCACGCCGCTTGCAACGCATGGGCATTAACCTCAATTTTGCGCCTGTTGCAGATATAAATAATAATCCCCACAACCCGGTTATCGGTATCCGCAGTTACGGTAGCGACCCTGCTATAGTGGCAGAACTGGTGGCATGTGCAATAGCAGAGTATAACGCAGTGGGGGTTGGCAGTTGTGTAAAACATTTTCCGGGTCATGGCGATACAGGCGTGGATAGTCACTTTGGCTTGCCGGTTATTTCTCACACGCGCGAACGCTTGGACGCGGTAGAGCTTGTACCTTTTCGCCGCGCTTTTGCCGCTAATGTACCCGCTTTGATGACTGCTCATGTTATGTTTCCGGCTTTGGAACAGGCTGTTCCGGTTACGTTAAGCCGGAAATTTCTGACCGAACTTTTACGTGAAGAGCTTGGATTCGGCGGGTTGGTTTTTACCGATGCGCTGGATATGAAAGCGATTGCCGAACGCTATACCCCCGCCGAATCAGCCCTTGCGACTTTGCGAGCGGGCGCTGATGTCGTTTTGCCGTGTTTTACTATGGAAATTCAACGCGCTGCCATTCGCCAAACGGTGAGAGCTGCTTCTGAAAATGCTTTTGAACTTGAGGAAGGCTTGCAACGGGTATTGTCTTTCAAAGAGCGTTTTTGCAAGCCTGTGAGTAGGGCTTACTCGCTGGAAGACCTGAATCAGGAGGCGATAGACGCTCAAACTATCCTTGTGGTGGCACGAAAGAGTTTGACGCTGGTTTCGATTAGAGAAGGTTTCGAGTTTGGGAAGCAAGCCGAAAGTCCGGTGGTTATAGATTTTACGCTGCCGTCTGCTTCTCCGGTTGAAGAAGGGAGACAGGCTGCTCCTTTGCTCCGAACGTTGCTTTCTGAGTACTGGGAAAACTTGCGCTATTTGACGCTACCCGCGCAACCTTCTACTGAACAGATTGCGTTGTCTTGTCAATTGGCACAGACTACCGACAACCTGACGCTACTTGTTCGCAATGCGACAAGGAATGAGTCACAAGTGCGGGCATTGCAAGAGTTAGTCAAAATTCAGCCTAACACGGTGGCAGTAGCAGTTAGAGACCCTTACGACCTGACTTTGGCAAAGGGCGCGGCATCTCTCGCTACGTATGGCGACCCTCCCTGCTCGGTCAGGGCATTGGCAGAGGTCTTGCTTGGCAAGCTAAAGCCTACAGGTAAGTTGCCAGTGCGGTTAGAGGAAGTGTAATGCAAGAATTTTCAATCAGCGGTCAACTTTGGACAGAAAAGGGCTTTTGTGACGGGAGGCTCACAATCTCCGGCAATAAAATTCAGGGCTGTGAGTATGGAGAGGGTTTGAGCGCAGATTATTCTTTTCCCAACAGCTATGTTTGCCCCGGCTTAATTGATTTGCAAATAAATGGTGGGCTTGGTTATGATTTCACCCGGCAGCCGAATAGCGTGGGAGAAGTAGCTAAAGCCTTACCACGTTGGGGTGTTACTGCCTTTCTGCCTACCTATATAACTGCCCCGCTTGAAACCTATCTTGAGGCTTTGAATTGGCTTAAAGCCAATGCTGCAACTACAAGAGGAGCAATCCCACTCGGCGCACATATTGAAGGTCCCTTTCTTAATCCCCGCTACAAGGGAGCGCACGAAGAAAGTTTTTTGCGGCAACCTTCGCTGGAGGAAGTCCGCCGTTTATGGGCATGTGGCGGCGATAACCTGAAGCTGATGACCCTTGCGCCAGAATTAGTAGGAGCGTTGGAAGTGTCAGGCTGGTTGAATGAAAAAGGGATAATAGTGTCGGCAGGGCATACCGCCGCAACTTATGAAGAAGGTCAAGCGGCTTTTAAGGCAGGTATCCGTATGGTTACACACCTGTTCAATGCCATGCCGTCCTTACACCATCGCAAACCGGGCATCGCGGGAGCAACGCTGTTATCGAAAGATACTTTTTGCGGAATAATAGTAGATGGAATCCATCTGCATCACGGTATTGTCAATTTGGCATATCGTTTGAAGGGCGCGGCAAATATTATATTGGTGACGGATGCGATGGCGGGTATGGGTATGCCTCCGGGTAAATATGTGTTGGGTGGTCAGGAAGTGATAGTAACGGACAAAACGGCAAGGCTGGCTGATTTTGCCGGAACTCTTGCCGGTAGCATTTTGACTTTGAACCAAGCTGTAGCCAATATGATTAGCTATAGCGGGTGTAGCGTTGCCGAAGCGGTGGGAATGGCTTCCCTGAATCCGGCGCGTTTACTTGGTATTGATAAGCGCAAGGGGCGACTTGAAGCAAACTATGATGCGGATATAGCGGTTTTCCAGCCTGACAGCTTTGAGGCGCAAATGACGCTGGTGGGTGGGAATATTTTGTATTGACTCTCCTAATCCTGATAGAACACAATCGGTTAATGGCGCAACTTCTTAAAGTTCACGCTGCTTCATAATATCGCTTACTTCGGCAACGAGCGGGTCGAGATTGCCTTCCAACGCGCTAATTACGCCGCGGCGGTCTTTTTCGCTTCGGTTTTGACTTAGCTTATACTTACCTTCCAGCCGAGTAATTTCGATTTCAATGCCTACAATCCCTTTGACCATATTCTGCATATAATCTTCAGGTAAATCCATTGCCCATGGGTGTGGGTAATGCTGTTCGTGTTTGTGAACAAGTGAATCGAGCATTGGATGTAAGTTGTCATAGCCTTCAAGCAGGCGGGGTATTCCGTAAGCGTGAATTGCCACGTAATTCCACGTTGGTACGCTTGGATGTGCCTCGTACCATGAAGGCGAGATGTAAGCATGGGGACCTTGAAAAATCACCAACGCTTCTACGCCTTCGTTAAACTCTTGCCATTGCGGATTGGCGCGGGCGATATGCGCCCGAAGCATGCCATAAGTACCCTTTGTTTCATCCAACATAAACGGAATATGGGTAGCCTGAATCGCACCTTCATTTGTATTTATAAGGGTGGCGAAATTAAAGCGACGCATCATTGCGTGCAGTTCGGGTAAGTCATTTTCTTCAAAGGATTTTGGTATATACATCCAGTTATTCTCCTGAAAAAAGAATGCCCCTTTCCAGACAACGGAAAAGGGCGCATTCAAGGAATTTAGAACTAGTAATAGATTTTGCCGAAGCGTTTGAAAGCAGATTCTTCAAGGGCAGCACGGTTATTCGGATGTGAAATATCTATCAGCAATCGGGCGCGTTGCCTTAAGTTCTTGCAATAAAGGTCGGCTACACCGTATTCGGTGACAATGTATTGGACATGAGCGCGGGTAGTTACCACGCCTGCGCCTTCCTTGAGGAATGGTACAATTCTGGATTCACCCTTGCTGGTGACTGAAGGTAGAGCAATAATGGGTTTGCCACCTTGTGATAACATTGCGCCCCGCATGAAGTCCATTTGACCGCCAACCCCAGAGTACATATACGTGCCGATTGAGTCGGCGCAAACTTGCCCGGTAAAATCCACTTCCAAGGCACTGTTAATCGCGGTAACTTTGGGGTTACGCCGAATTACATGAGTATCGTTAATGTAGGCAATATCGAGCATTGCCACCTGCGGGTTATCATCCACGAAATCATAGAGACGGCGGGTTCCCATTACAAAACCTGCCACAATTTTACCGGGATGGGTTACTTTGTCTTCTCCGGTTATCACGCCTCTTTCCACCAAATCAATTACGCCATCTGAAAACATTTCAGTATGCACACCCAAACGTTGGTGGTGCGTGAGCGAAATTAAAACGGCATCCGGAATTGCGCCGATACCCATTTGCAAGGTTGCTCCATCTTCGACCAATTCAGCTATATGCCGTCCGATGGCGCTTTCTTCATCGGTAAGAATTGGACGTGTATGCTCGTGGAGCGGGTCATCGCATTCTACCATTGCATCAAATTCACTGAAATGAACCAAACCGTCACCGTGCGTTCGGGGCATATTTCGATTTACCTGAGCAATTACATGCTTAGCGGTTTGAACAGCCGCGCGAGTGCTTTCCACCGAGATACCCAAAGAACAGAAGCCATGTTTATCTGGCGGGGAAACCTGTACCATTGCCACATCTAAAGGTAGAATATTGCGGCGGAATAGATTAGGCACTTCACTTAGAAACACGGGGGTATAGTCAGCCTGACCTGACTCAACTGCTTTACGCATATTTGGTCCCACAAAAAGGGCATTAGTGTGAAAGCTTTCGGCTAATTCGGGGGCTGCATACGGTGCGGTTCCTTCGGTGTGAAGGTGAATTATTTCGACACCTTTTAATTCCGGCGCTCTAGCGGTCATTGCATCTATCAAGCGTTGAGGCGCTGCCGAGATTGAATGAATATAAACCCTGTCTCTAGATTTGATTACTTTTACCGCTTCTTCAAAAGAAACGTAGCTATACATAAAGGCTCAAACTCCTGCAAAATAGATTTATTACAAAAAATAACGGTAACTTTTACAGTATAGCAAAAAAGGGCGATTAATTATTGCGTGCTAATGCCTATATACAGGGCGATTTTGAGCTTGCTGGTACCTCAGAAATTTTACAGATTGCCGACAGGTTGTATGCGCCAATTGTAAAACACATTATTCTATGAATCATACTGCACTATATCAAAATCGGGGACAGCTATTTACCGATTGTGATTTACTGCCAAGAGAAAGGACTTCGTATCCAAACTCGTTCCAATCCTTAATAGAACTTACAAATTTAATTGTTATGTTAAGTTTGTCCATGCCTCTGGTCAAATAAGAGGGTATTAGGAACTCACTATCGCGCCATTCACCGCCCTTGATGGTCAAACGGTCTTGCCACAACCCCGCTGAAATCCCGTTTACCAGCACCTCTGCCACTTGATTTCCTGTGCCAACATCGGTATGTCGTCTCAATAAAATTGCCTTTGCTTCGGGCTTGACCTCTACGTTAAAAGAACTCTGCCCAGTGAAGGCAACTCCCTCAAAAGTGCGTAAAGTAACCCTTTGGTCACCCGGATACGGCAAAGTGCGTGAACCTAGAAAAGTACGACCTTGCACCTTATAATCGTGCGCTTTCTCATCCTCGCTATTTCCAAGAGTTAGCGTATCTGTAATAGCAGAAGGAGAATCGGTTACGCCATACCAGAAAGCAACCGCTCGGCGGTCGGTAGCAGCAACATCATTTACCGGACCGATTTCAAAACCTGCATTAAGGCTATTCTGAAAATTAATCGAATCGGAAATTAGCCAGCGATACCAACTCATATCGCGGTCAGGCTCTCCGTTATTGTTCAGGCTGTTGGTGGTTGTACCGGATAGTGGCGAAACCCAGAATGAGTTTGGCTCATACGCCATATTGAAAAAGTCTTCTGTGCCTGTTCCGTTAATCTGAGGCGAACGACTGCCATCAATATAGAATCTCTCATCTCCCTCCCACCAACTATCCTTATCGCCTGTCAAGGCGGTACTCATTACCACCCCTACCAGTTGCCCGCGCCCTTTGATACTCAATAATTGCCAGTCGGTGCCGAGCGTGGTTTTAGGAGTATTGCGATAAGTGGCATGGAAAGAGCCGCTCGTATCCTTCTGGTAAATATTTGTGCCTGAACTTAACTCAAAAGCAACCACCAATGGGTTAGCGGTTGAATTTACCAGTTGTATAGTGGCATTTTTCCAGTAGGGCATTGGGAAATAATTATACCATAGCCCTTTTTCCGGCATTCCTGCCATCAAGGAACTAAAAGGGAGTAAGCTCATACCTCCGCCAAAGAAAAAACCAACCGGAACTTCAACTGAGGGTTCAGGCTCATCATCCCAAAAAATCTGGATTTTCAGATTTAGCAACACATCTGCATTTATACGGTCTGGACGCAAAGCAATTGCCGAGATTGAACCCGGACTTAGGTCTGAAAATAACGCGACTGGCTTACCATCATTTAACAACTTTTTCTGCCCGGAAACTGTTCTCTGTGCCTTTGGTTCTTTCGGGTCACTACCGCTATTTCCCCAAATACGGCGCACCTCACTCAGATTTTCTTTACCGCTATACGCGCTTACTCCCAGATTAGAGGCATATTTCTTGACATAAAAATGATAATAACCGGGTACATTTTGCAAGGTCACTTTAACCGATTTTAGAAAACCTATCGGATAATTATTAAAAAAAGTGGATTTGCAGCGAACACAGCCATTAGCGTTGCCAACTGCTGCTGAGAAACTCAAAGGTTCAGAAAAGGGCGCGGTTGTGCCATCAAAGAAACTGGCAACGGGAATATCAATTAGCGGCTTTGTAGTGCCATCGAAATAGAAACGGATGTTGCCGCCGGGCAATCCCCCACCCGGTAAGCTGGTCATCCACGAATTATAAATATAGCCTGAACCTTGTTCATCCAAAATAACATATTCGCCGTTGGGGTCACGGTCGAGGAAATTAAAGGCATCCACATTGCCCCCGGTAGGGTCAACACTGGAAATCTCTTTAACTGTGCTATCTTCCTGAAAATTCGGCAGCCCTTCGAAATCGGTTAACGCTGCTACCCCGCGTGAGCCATCTCCTTTTAGCAATCCCGCTATACTGTTCGTCAATTGCAACAGAGACGGTTCAACGCAAGTATCCGTTGATTTTTGTTCAGGTAGTAGCAATGGTGGCAAGATAAGCTGGAATATCAAAATTACAGCCACCATAAAATTTAGCAAGCGCGTCCCCCTTATTCCAAGTGTTTGATTACGAGGCGCAACACCTCATCACGCCCATGCCCCTCATTCATAAGAATGGTGAAATGGTTAGTTCCGTTAATATCTACTGTTTTACCGCCACCCTGAATATTTTGCGCCATCTTTGCGCTGCCCTCAGCAGTTAGGATAAAGCCAGCTTTTCCGCTGTCAAGCAAACCATCGGTAGCGCGTAGAATCAGGGTTGGGGCTTCGATATGGGTATGCAGCGCGGAAAGATACTTTTCCATATTATTGAGGTTGTGCTGCTCCTCCATTATGGCTTCTTTCTCGCATTTTGGAGTCACGGTTCCATCTGGATTTTGCTTTACATCGTAGGTATAGTAATTCTCCACAGAATCGTTCCAAATTGGAAAGTAAGGAGAAACCTTGAACATAGAAATATACGCTTCAAGCGAAGGGAAAGTTTTACCGAGGCGCTCCAGCGAACGAGCGATTGCTTGCCATGTGTCAGGTGGCAAAGGTGCGCCACCGTCCAGTAAAATCAGTCGGCGTACTCTTTCAGGATAGTGTGCGCTAAAATACACGCCAATAGCAGCGCCTAAAGAATGTCCTAATACGTTAGCTTGTTCTATATTGAAATAATCCAACAAAGCGCGAAGGTCAAAGCTATGGGTGGTAAGGTCATAACCGTTGGCAGGTTTGCTGCTTTCGCCTCTACCTCTCAAATCGTAGGCGATAAAACGATAGCCAGAAGCTGCTAACTTTTCGGCAAAGGCATTCCACCCTATCAGATTAGCAGTAATACCATGTACCCCCACAATTGTTTTTTCAGGGGAAGCATCTTCGGGACCCCAATCGGCATAAGCTAATTTGATTCCGGGCTGCGAACCGGATGCGAACCCGTTACGCGGCTTGATTGCTGTTCTTTTAATCGTCATTTCTCTTCAAATCCTCTACATCGAGTATGCAATAAATAGTTTCTGAGAATAACATTTTGTATTTTACCTCAAAATGGGCGTACGTGAAAATAGAAAAAAAAGACATCTGTATGGTTACAGATGCCGTTTGTGCTCGCATTATTTGTGTGAGGAAAATTTTACAGGAGAATATAAACTTAGAGGGTTATTTCTACAATCACGTCGTTTGCGACTGTATCGAGAGCAATTTGATGGGGCTTCATTGCCGAATTTTTTTCTCTCTTGCTTTATATTACGCTTGCATTATCCTAAATGTTACAATTGCAGGAGTGAAAAGACTATTTCTTATATAACTCTAATTAAGCGAGGCACAGCCAGTTCAATTTTTTATAGGAGTAAAAGCCTCAGAATATTTCCCTAACCAAGATTTCGTAACCGCGAGAATCTGATGCGCCCTGCCGTAAGGAGATTTGATTTGTATTTTGGCTGGGTCAGTATGATATAATAATCAAACTCTGAGTACCGGGTTGTTGGTAATAGAAAGTAAACTCCAATTTTGGACAATCTTATTCAACTTGATAGAGGTATAGTGGCAAAACGCCAACAAGCCCAAGCAGCGGCGCGTATCGGGGCTGCATTTGTTGCGGCTGTGCGCGTCGGGGCAATTGACCCCCTCAAGGATATGTTGTTACCGGGTAGCTCTGCGGCAATGCAACTAGAGATTTTCGGGGCAACTTTGTTCAGAATTGCGCTACGTCTCGATAATCCCTGTGAGCAAGGGCAACTTGCTCCTGTCGAGTTTGAAATGCAGGGCAATACCAGTTTGCTAGAGCTTGGCATATCTCCGGGCGCTACTTTAGCGGCAAGTTTGTTTTTGCAGAATCAACCATCCGGGGCATGGTTGATTCTGGAGGTTTTGCCCGGTACTCCCGGTGCGCCCCTCAACCCGAATGAATCTGCCGATTGCGCTGTGCTGAATTATTATCAGGGTTACGCCTCTCTGCCGCTTCTAGAAGGAAATCTCGACCCGGTAGAGCGTTTTTTTTTGAAAGAGATGCAAGGGCGTGAAGGGCTTTTTAATCTGGATGAATTGCTCAACGCTTTTCGCTTGTGGCGCGATTTTCGCAAAAAGTCGGGGAGTGTGCTGAAAGGAAGCTCGGCAAGCTATGCCGCAGCGGTTGAATACTTGATAAGCTTGTTTGACCGCTTTCAGGTTGAGGGCGCAACGGTGGCGAAACGCTATTCCACCACTGTTTCTGCCATGCAAGGACGCGCCCGATTAATAGCGCATGCTCTCAATGCTACCCAATTTGATGACCGCTATTCGATTCATTCTGACCCGATAGCGCATTATCGCCAAGTGTTTGAGGACATCGGCGGACGCTTTAACCAGCATGAGATGGAGAAAGCGGCGCAAAAATACGCTGGGGTTTTTAATACTGTAGAGGTATCACCTGATGATACTGATTTCTTTGGACCAACCGACCGTTAACCACGATTTTGCAACTTCGCAATTGAATCGAAGTTTGTCTTTATAAATTTGAGGGGAAGATTGATGGAAATGGATACCAATTCCGGCAATGCTGTCGGGCTAACACGCGAGCCTTTGCGCGATAGCTTTGGACGCTATATCCACAATGTGCGTATTAGCGTTACCGACCGCTGCAACTTTCGCTGCGTCTATTGTATGCCCGCTGAGGGGCTGGAATGGCTCAAGCGCGAACAAATTCTAAGCTTCGAGGAGATTGAACGCCTTACCCGCTTGCTGGTGAGTATGGGGGTAAACCAAGTACGCCTCACTGGAGGCGAGCCATTGGTTCGTAAGGATTTACCACTGCTGATTTCTCGCCTAAGTAAAATTGAGGGTTTGAAAAGCCTGAGCCTTACCACTAACGGGGTATTGCTCAAAGATATGGCTAAAGACCTCGCTGAAGCCGGTTTGACCAGAATAAATGTTAGCTGCGACAGCCTTATCCGTGACAAGTTCCATCAAATTACGCGCCGGGATGATTTGCAACGGGTGTTGGAAGGGTTGGAAGAACTGGAAAAATACCCGACTATTACCCCCATCAAGGTAAATGCGGTAGCGATGCGCGGCTTTACTGAGGAAGAAGTTGTTCCATTCGCGCTACTGGCACGCCGCAAGCCTTATTCAATTCGCTTCATTGAGTTTATGCCGCTGGACGCTGACCAGCTTTGGGAGCGTGAAATGGTGCTGACCGGAGATGAGCTTAAAGCTATCATCGAGCGTGAGGTCGGCAAGTTGATAAAAATCCCTAGCGATGACCTTGCCGAAACTGCTACCAAATATCGCTTCTGGGACGGTAAGGGCGAACTCGGCTTTATAAGTCCGGTGTCGCATCCTTTCTGCCGCTACTGTGACCGCATCCGTATGACTGCCGAGGGCAAGATGCTAACCTGCTTGTTCGGTCATATTGAAACCGACCTCAAAGCGGTTATACGTAGCGGGGCGAGCGATGAAGTATTGGCAGAAACTATCCGCCGCGCCGTCTTACAGAAAGAGCTAAAGCATTTCATCAATGACGGTGAAGCCTTCCAGCGTACCAAACGCAACATGTCACAAATCGGGGGGTAATCCGGTTATTATTATTTGCTCTTATAAAGTTCGCGATATACCGCATAGTTGGTATAGACGATTCTTACGTACTGGCGAGTTTCCCCGTAGGTGATACCATCTACGAACAGGTCGAAATCTTTTTCGGGCGGGTTTGCCTTTAACCAATCTCCCACATTGCTGGGACCCGCATTGTAGCCGGCGAGCGCGGCATAAGGGTTGCCGTTGAAATTATCCAACTGCCGATTGAGGAAAAAAGCCCCAAAGCGGATTGCGGTATAGGGTTGGTATAAATCTTCTAAGCTGAAATCGCTAATGCCTAATGCTGAGGCAATCCCACGCCCAGTAGCGGGTATCACCTGAGATAAACCGCGTGCTTCTGCCCCCGAAGTAGCGGTCGGGTCAAATGCGCTCTCCTGCTTGATAAGTCCTGCCAACAAAAGAGGGTCAAAGCTATATTGCCCTGAGAACTCAAGGATAATATCCTGAAAGTCCAACGGATAGATTAATTTTTGCAGTAGAGTCGGGGAGCTGCGTAAGCCTGTGGCAGGGTTTTGCTTCTGGTATAGCGCGAATACTTCCTTAGCGGCAAGAATGGATTGGCTATACTGACGATTGTCATTGAAAAGCAGCGACAGACAATATAATTCGAGGGGCTTACCTAAAAAACGAGCCTGCGCTTCCATCGCTTCCCGATTAGCTTGCTCAGTTTTTCCTAGTCGGGTTAATTCTATCATTCGTTTTATGCCGCTATCTTCCCTTACAGCTTTGAGCGCAGCATCTAGCGAAGGACTAGAGGGAGTAGCCATATTTGGGGTTGTTTTTGTTGCCCAACCGGACAACCAAGATTCCAATTCCTTGCGTTCTCGCTCAAAATCGGCTGCAAATTTTAGCGGGTTAAAAACTGCCGGATGGGTTTCGGGAGTGGCTTTTACAGGTGCAAGGGGATTAACTCCAGCAAGTATTTCAGCCGCACGTACTGAAAAATAGTCATCAGCTTTCGTATCTGCCAATTTTTGGTAAAGGGGACGCGCTTTATCGGGTGCTTGTGCGCTATATGCCTCTGCCACCCTAAAAAGGGCTTCTCTGCCACTGGCTGTATTGCTATTAAATAATTTCGTAGCCGATTCCAACGCGCCATCTGCTCCATCTTTTTGCAAAATCAGACTAAACCTACTGAATTGTGCCTCTACTCCATAGCGTGAACTGCCTGAGAGCTTGGCAAACTCGGTAATTGCTTCATCCGCTTTGTTTTGCTGGCGTAGCAACATTGCCAGTTGCCATTGTGCATCTTCTCCAGCCTCATTAGAGGGGAAACGGGCGGCAAGTTGTTTGTATTCGCTAATTGCTCTATCCGGGTTGTTCAGTCGCTCATAGCTAACCGCTTCCCAGTACCATGCGCGGGCGAATCGCACTTGCTCAGACGCTGCAATGCCGGGAGGAATTGCTGAAATGGGCTGTGTTGAGGCAGAGCGTTTCAGGAACTTATCCAAAATAACGAGCGTATTTGTATAATCGCCTTTTCTGTAAGCGTTATAACCCTTGAAATAATCATCCATACCGGAGTCATCCCGGTCAATTAATATTTGCAAGGCATTTCCGGCTGCGCTAGTTCCAAAATACTGGTCAATCACTACCCGATAAGCGGTGTTAGCTTGCTCTATCATTTTGGCTTTATCGTATGCCGCCCCGATTTTAAATGCCACATCGGCGCGATAGCTTTGCACTTTCGCAAAATCAAGAATACGTTTGTAGTATGTTACCGCTTCTTCAGCTTTACCTTGCGCCGCGTAGTAATCGCCATTTTTCTCAAGCACCTGAGCTTGTAATAGGTTCGAGCTACTTCCCCTTAAATCCGCCGCTTTTTTGTAACTATCCAGCATTTCTGCTTGCTTGCCACCTTTAACATAGGCTTCGGCGATAGAGTAGTTTACATAACCTTCGATTATTTTGGCATTTTCCTTACCTTCCGCCAAATACCGTTGATAAGAAGCAATTGCCTGTTCCCACTGTCCCAGATTCGCCTGTGCTTCACCAATGCCAAAGAAAGCCAGATAACGGCGGGGGTCGCTTGGAAACTCAAGCTGAAATTTGAGGTAATCATCTATTGCTTCTTTGTATTTTCCCAACTGGGATTCTGCTAGTGCAAGCCCAAACCGTGCAGCGCCTGTGCCTGTACCGTTAGGATAGCTTTGTAGCACGAAACGATAGCGTGAAACTGACTCGCTATACTGCCCGTTGTAATATGACACATCGGCTATAGCTACCAGTCGCGCCGAGTCGTCTTGTGGTTGTGAAGCTTTGGGGGAAGTATAATCATCCGAAGAAGGATTTTGTGAAGGATTTGCGCCAGCTGTATTAGTGGTTATGCGTTTTTGTCCACCTTGTTGCCCAAGTTGGAAGCCTAGCCAAATTGAACCAGCGCTTATCAAGATTATAACACCGCCTAGCAGCAACCAAATTATAGTTCGCTGTGACGAAGGTTTGCCCGATTTCACCATTATGCACGAGGTCTGGAATTAATTATCAATTCCAGAAACTCATCTGCTTGCTCTAAAGTCAGTTCGTAGGTCATTTTTCCATAGCGCCGCTGACTGCGTTTGTCCACAATATCTGGTGCAATGTTATGACGGGTTCTGGCTTCATTGTAAATCTGTTTTACAGCTAGACCGGTTTGAAAATCCTGCACATTATTTAACCTGTCCTCAATCGCTGGATCAATTAATTGAGGTCCTCCTATGAATCCCGGTTTACGGAGTATTGGCACGTCTTGCTCATTTTCAAGCGGTATAGCTTCAAGCTCATCGTTACGGGGAACGGAGCGTAAACGAGGGGTTTCTTCCCGAATTAATCGCACCTCTCCTAAGCGGGGTTTCTCCGGTTCATAGGTTTCTTCCGGTTCTTCCTCTTCGCTAAGAAGTTCTAGCGGCAATTCGATGGAAGCTGGCTCGTCCGCTTCGTCATAATCCTCGGCATTATCACCGGGTAACGTAATTGGCGCATATTCAAGCGGTGGGTCAAAATCGGTGGCATATTCCAGCCCAAAACCGAGAATTGAAAGCGCCCTTGATAATGCTAGGTTTTCAGCAGCAATAAGATAGGATAAATCGTTCCGATTGTCTTCAATAACGGATTCTGCGCCCCACCCCGTAGCTACCGCTCCATTGGGCAGTTTAATTTCAGCTTGGAAAATCGCCATCCCGCTATCTCGGCTAATCAACTGAGTACGGATTTCTGCTTGCGGTTGCTCATTTCTAAGCCACGCAAGCTGCCATTTTAGCGGTAAATACTGGCTATTACCGCGTGGCTGTAGATACTGAATAGGGTCAAATTCTGTTTTGTTGCCGGTACGATTGCCGCCGGTTGAAGCCATTTTTCCCACCGAATCCTGAAAATTTTAGGTAAATAATAGTTCAAGTAGCCGAATTTTACCACAAATTACCAAGTTATTCCTGCTTTATCAACTCCATAACTTGCTCAAATAACCAACCGTTGGTGGAAATCCCGCATTGCCCGTAAATTGTGGCTACTCCCTTGTAATCGGTAAAAGTTCCACCTGCTTCTCGCAAAATCGGTAACAGTGCGGCACAATCCCAGATAGAAAGCTCAGGGTCAAGCATTATTTCGGCGCGTCCGGTTGCAACCAGCATATGAGCGTAGCAATCGCCCCATCCCCTGAAATTTTTAACGCGCTGCCTGACCCGCCAGAAAGAATCATCGGGAGTTGCGGGGATGTTACCAGCCAGCAGCATGGCTTCATCCAAACGCTTTACCTCAGATACTTTGGTGAGCCTACCGTTGAAGAAACAACCCAATCCTTTCGCGGCGTACACAATTTCATTTATGGCGGGCATATTTACTACCCCCAACACAGCCTCTCCCTCAATTTCCAGCCCCATCATCACTCCATAAAGAGGCACCCCGTGTATGAATGAAACGGTGCCATCAATAGGGTCAAGAATCCAGCGATAGCTTGCACCTGCGTTGATTTCGCCAAATTCTTCACCTAGAATGCCGTGGTCTGGAAAACGGTCTTTGATAAGGCGGCGCAACATTTTTTCAGATTCGCGATCAGCTATGGTAACGGGGGAAGTATCGGCTTTAGTCTCAATTTCAAGATTAGTTTTAAAATAGTGACTAGTAATATCTCCTGCCTGTTTTGATGCCCAAACAGCAAATTCAAGGATGCTTTTCAGATTCTGCATGCTTCACTCTCCACGCTCTATTAATAACTATTATGATGTTTGTAATCTACCGGGAAATAGTAATAAATGCAAATTTGCAAAATTTAGCATATAAAAAAAACAGTTCCGGCTTCATTGGGTCGAGACCGGAACTTTGGGAGAGAAAGAATGGATGGACAGATAGATATTTGTAAAATGTGAGAGGAAAACTGATAAATACATTTAGTACCCCTTGCCGGATACCGGGAGGGGTACTAAATTACTGAAAATTAGTTATTGGAAACTTTCTTGCCGGTCGAAGTGAGTTTTTCATTGATTGACTCAATCTTGCGATCCAGTTCAACTACTGCGGCATCGCTGGCTACGCGCAAGGCATTCATGTTGGTGGTGGTGGACTTTACGCCTTCCTGCCATACTTCCTGGATGATACCTTGGGTGCGGCGTGCGCGTTCGCTGTAATCTTCGAGCAACTTCTTGCCTTCGTGCTGGTTGGCTTCAACCTGAGCAACAATTGATTTGGTCAAAGCGAGGGATTTCTCGGTACCCCATAGGATGCTGTTTACCGCGCCGTAGTAATATTCGTTAGCTAAATCCATCAATTTGTTAGTAGTGGTTATCCAATCGTTCATTTGTTTTAGCCTCCTGAAAGCTACTTAGTATTTTTATCGTTATTTTCCCCGATAGTGGGGGTAAAACTAAAGGGACTAGGAACCATTCCACCAGTGTATAATTTGAAAAAAAAGTCTAAAGTCTTTCTATATTGGTCAAGACCATTAGCCCAGACGTTCAAAAATTCTTCGCCTGCATCGGTTAGGGTGTAAATGCGCCGGGCGGGACCTTCTGCATTGGTGTCCCATTCGCTTTTTACTTTGCCTTCCTTCTCAAGCTGCCTTAGCGCCCTGTACACAGTAGCGCGATCATTCTGATCGAAACCCGGAAAGCCCATTCGCATCAACCTCTCCCACACCTCATACCCGTGCATACTCCACTGTTTTAACAGGAGTAGCATATAAGGCTGGAGAAAAGTTTTCGGGGCAAAGCTAAAACTCGATTCCTCACTTTTAGCTTTTGCGGGAGCTTCTTTTTCAGGGATAGGATTTTTATCCTCTTCTTCCCGTACACTTTTGATACCTTTAGCGGGACCACCACCATTTCGGTGTGGTTTTAAAACCTCCGCCGGTGCAGTATCATTCAGCGTGGTTTCACTGTTTTCTTTATCAGCAGTGTCTTTAGTATTCATATTTTTACTGCTATCTGTCCTTGCGTTAGCATTCATCTTTTTTCTTTACCTATGTGCATTATACACCTATATACAAATATGTCAATAGGTTTGCAATCGAATTTATAAATTTGCTCAAAGTGATAACAGCGGTAAAGTGAGGTCTTTTGAAATCGAAGCCGCTTAAGGGGGTACAGGGAAGCCATTTCACCAGTCCGAAATATATTGACCTAACAGAGGAAACTGGGGAGCATGGATGAAAGAGGTTGGGCTTTCGATAGAGATTAATAGTAGAGGTGAGGGATAAAACTCGGTCAAGCTACTTGCTATAGTTTGTCCCACATATTTTTGGAGTTCATCCCCACCTCTGGGTTACATAGGTTGCTTAATGTGCAACAGCTTGCGGCTATTTGTTAAGGGTAATAGTTGCGTTGGCGCTGCGTTGTCCATCAGCAGAGCTTGCGACTATCAACCATCTTCCGGGTTGCAAGTATTGTTCGTAGCCTTTGTACATTTCACGCACTGTCCAAATCCAAGTGCAACCACCACCAATACTAGAAGCATGTAAATGCCCCGCAAATGCTCCCTGCGGGTTTGGCGGTGTAAACAGCACATTAACTTGTTCACCCGGATTGAAGCCTACTATCACGGTAGTAATATCCTGATCCAGTCGTCCCGGATTCGGGAAAACTATAATAGTTGGCTTATCAACTGGCGGTTCAGCCCAAAGATAAGTTTCAGCTACTTTGCCACTACTTACCCCTTGGAAAGTGATTTTCCATTGACCCTGTTGATTTTTCGTGGATGCCCAGGAATATAGGAGGTTACCATCGGGATTGGAAACATCCACATCATACATAATTATTGAGCCTAGCCCTCCTGAGCCAGCTATAATCGTGATATTTACCAATTCATTATTTCCCATTGGAGCAATCGCGCCCATGACCATTCCGGCAGGTCCACATTTCAAAATCGGGTAAGCCCCTCCGGTGCTGGCTGGTAAGCTATCACAGCCGCTAGTAGGCGCAGGTGCAGTGGTGGTTGGAGGTGCGGTTGGGACTGGGGTAGGTGTAACCGCCGACTCATCGTATTTCTGATTATAGCGCCAGTTGTAGTAGTGCCGTCCCACGTTGCCCATCTCTACCTGAAACGCGGGCGGGTTGTCAGGTGTGAAGGTCAATACTCGGCGTTCGAACGCTTGTATCAACACATCTTTTTCCTGACCTGCCAGCGTTACCTTGCCCCAATAGGCATCCGTAATCGGTAAGCCGGCTGCCTCCAGCCATGGAGCTAATGTATTCTCGCCCAATATGGGCTGGTCGTTCACCAACTGCCCGTTCACATATACGTTCCCGCGCTGGTTCATAAAGGTGAGAAATACATCTGGTATATTGTGCTTCAAAGCGTTGTCGAAATAGGCATATTTGGCTTTCTTGCCTAGTTCGGTGTTGCTGCCAACATTTCCAGCCTTATCAATGGTATCGGCTACCGGTTGTCCGGTTTTGTCAGTTGAAGGATTATCGTTGTTCAAGCTGGCAATTTTGGCAAAACTGGCGTAAGTTGGACCGTTGTTGTTAGCCGGGTCACCTGCTACTGATATGTCATCAGCGGCACGTCTGGTGATGCTGGTGGTATCCCCCGCCGCTTGTTTACCTGAGATTAGCTCGCGTACCAGCAAGCCATTGGTTACAAGCGGGTTGGCAGGATTATTGATTTCCATGCGGGCTTTGTCGAAGTAGAGAACTTGGCGAGTACCGCCGGGGCTTTCGGTGTAGGGTTCGGTATTTCCGGCGACTGGGGAGAAGCTATCAGGTCCCCACAACCAACTACGGGAAGGATTGGCAGTGCCATCGCTGATGGGCTTGTCGGCACGTTGCCATTTTGTTTTGAATAGGTCACTGGTAAATGAAGGTTCGGCATGGACGAAGGATGGAGCGAAAAGCGTTAAAACTAGGAGCATACTCACAAACAGATGAATTCCTCTGCTTGCTTTCAAGTGGTGAGAATGCATACTATTACCCTCTTTTCTTGCGATTGGCAAAGATGCCAAGTGTATAATTAACAACTCTGTTAATTACGCCCATTCCAAAGGGAGTTATGTGTATAATAGCAACAAAAAGTAAATATAATAGTAAACAAATATGTATTTATTTTAACACTAGCCTCTATAATCGCATTATAGTATAAACTCTAATTTGTCATTAATAATCCTTTCAATATTATATAAGCTATAAATTGCAATAAATATAAATAAAAAGGCAGCAAGATCGCCTTATAATCTTGCTGCTCATTTCAATCAAACCGATGATTTATGTTATTAGGAAACGCCGACTTTATACTCCTTAAACTGCTCACGCAAGGCAGTTTTTAGGAATTTTCCGGTCGCAGTGCGCGGAATCGACTCCACAAACTCAATTGCGTCCGGTAACCACCATGGGGCAAACTTGGGTTTCAGGAAATCCTTCAATTCCTCGACAGTGGCGCTTTGCCCTTGTTTCAATACCACAATAGCAAGCGGTCGTTCTGCCCATTTGGGGTGGAAGACCGAAATCACTGCCGCTTCCGCTACTTTAGGATGTGCCATCAAGGCATTTTCCAAATCAACCGAGCTAATCCACTCTCCGCCCGACTTAATCAAATCTTTGCTACGATCCTGAATTTTTACAGTGCCACGAGAATCAATTGTGACAATATCGCCGGTGCGGAACCAACCATCCTCAGTAAAACGGTCTGCTCCTTGCGGGGCGTTATAGTACGAAGCCGCAATCCAAGGACCGCGCACTTCAAGTTCGCCCATGGTTTTACCATCCCACGGTATCAATCCATTATCATCGCCACGCCCCCTGATTTCAACCATTGGCGCGGGAGTACCTTGAGAGGCACGATACGCATATTTCACATCATCGGACTCATCATTAAGAATGCTTGGCAGATTCGCCATAGTGCCAAGGGGAGTCATCTCGGTCATACCCCAAGCTTGGACTACTCGCAGATTAAATTTGTCGTAGTTGCGGATCATACCTTCAGGCGCAGCGGAACCTCCCACAACCATTCGCATACCGGGAGTAAGGTTAAATTGATTCGGGTTCGCCTCAAGGTACTGGATGATTCCAAGCCAGATAGTAGGTACTCCGGCGGTTAAAGTAACTTTTTCGCGCTCGAAATCTTCGAGAAGACTCACCGCATCGAGGTGTGGTCCCGGATATACTTGCTTTGCGCCAACCATTGTGGCGGTATAGGGCAAGCCCCAAGCATTGGCGTGGAACATCGGCACTACCGGTAGCACCGTGTCAGCTTCGCTCAGGTTCATCACATCTGGTATAGCCGCACCCATTGAGTGCAGCACTACCGCGCGATGCGAATACAAAACCCCCTTTGGTTTTCCCGTTGTGCCAGAGGTATAGCACATTGCCGAAGCTTGGTTCTCATCAAATTCAGGATAAACAAAGCTTGATTCGTCTTCAGCTGCCAGCAAGGTTTCGTAATCGTACATGCCCTCTGGCACCTGTCCATCATCCGAAATTACGATGAAGGTACGCGCCTGAATATTATTTTTGAACTTCTCAAATAAGGGCAACAGGATTTTATCAACGATGATTACTTTATCATTAGCATCATTAGCGATAAAAGTAAGGTCTTCGGGGAAAAGGCGAATGTTGAGGGTATGTAACACTGCCCCAAATGTTGGGACGGCAAAATATGCTTCTAGGTGACGGTAATGGTTCCAGCAGAAAGTGGCTACTCTTTCACCGGGTTGCACGCCCAATCTTTGTAAAGCCAGAGTCAACCTTTTAGTGCGTCTTACGAAGTCGGCATAGGTATATTCGTGAAAACTTTTGTCAGGCTGGCGCGTTACAATTTTCTTGTAACTATAAACTTGCTCTGCCCGCCTTAAAATAGTCGGGATAGTAAGCTGATAATTCATCATCAAGCCTTGCATAGAACCTGCTCCTTTGGATGGCTAATGCATTACGCTATAAGCGTGTGTCTGTTCTTATTATGTTTTTGGGGAAATAACAGGAAAACAACTGCTATGTATGTTACAAAGCGTTCTTATACTTGTCAAATTAACGGAGAATTAACTTGGCGACACTAGTCGGGGAATCGAGCTAGAAGTTTTCCCATGCACAATTACAGTCATTCCATATTCTGAAAAGTTATATACTGCGCTCCAATCCTCCACTCTAACACAGCCATGCGAAACAGGACCGAGCCTACTATCTACCAGATTACCATTATTATCATAAAGGAAAGAGTGAAAGCCGTTAGCGCGTTCGGGATCGAAACCGATGAAACCGTAAATCCACAACATAGAGTAATTATAATCGTACCAAAATGCGTCAGAGCGGCTATAAATGGTATAAACGCCCGGCACAGTGGCGTAGAAATCGGTTGCAGCGCCGGGTTCGCCTTCGCCCCATGCGCTTGGCAAAGCCTTGACCAATTCCCGACCGTGCATTAGGCGAGTTGTGCCGTCTGTCAGGTTTACATCTATCCATTTACCTTCAACGGGTGGCGTATTCACCAATCCTTGCGTTATAATATCTTCTACAATAATTGGTTCGGGAGCAGTTAAAGGGAGTGGCGTGGCTTCGTCAGGTGTGGCAAGCGCAATCGTGGTTGGCGTGGCTTCAGCAGGCAGCGGTTGAGTTTCAGGGTTAACAACAGTAGTCGCTGGAATTGTCGAAATAGCAAGCGTAGGTTTAAGCAATACTTGTGTAGTAGCTGAAATCTTCGTACTAGGCGCTAGAGCGCGGCTTTCATTAACTTGTATCCAACCCAAATAAATTACACCGCCCAGAACCAGAAGTCCTGCAAACAGAGAAACCGCTAATTTTTTCATCAAATCTATCTGGCTTCTATGGTTCCGCCGCTGGGTAACTCCAACTGCCCAAAGTTTTCAGGTCTAAGGTCATGCCCTACTTTACAATTACGTCCGATTTTTACGCCTTCCGGTAGGTGCGCGCGGCTTCCGATTACACTAATACCAGTATGCAGGTTGCGCGGTTCTAGTTTGTTTGGCGTATTATCTTCGCCGTATCCTATCAGGCTGTTTGCGCCTATAACCGCTTCGCTATCCACAATTACATGGTCAAGTGTCGAGTTTTTACCGATAACTGCATCTCCCATGATGACCGAATCGCGCACTATTGCCCCTTCTTCTATGATTACGCCGGGCGAAAGCACGCTATGTATTACTGTGCCTCGTACCTGACAACCATGCGAAATCAGGCTGCGTTCCACATGTGCTTTTGAGCTTACAATGGCAGGTGGGCGTTCTTGGCTGCGAGTATAGATAATCCAGTCCCGCTCGTATAAATCTAAGCGTGGCGGAGACTCTAGCAATTCCATATGCGCTTCCCAGTAAGATTGGACTGTCCCAACATCGCGCCAGTAATCCTTAAAGGAATAAGCAACTACCCTATTGCCATTGTCTAGCATTAGCGGAATAATGTTGCGACCAAAATCGTGCTGGCTGTTCGGGTCACCCGCATCACGGTTGAGCAACGAAATTAGCACTTCTTTGTTGAAGATATAAATACCCATCGAAGCAAGGTTACTGCGTGGGCGGCGGGGTTTTTCCTCGAAATCTTCAACCTCGCCCTTTTTGTTTGCGGTGATAATGCCGTAGCGGCTGGCGCTTTCGGCTGGCACTTCAATCACGGCGATAGTAGCATCTGCTTCATTTTCCAGATGGAAATTGAGCATTTTGCTATAATCCATTTTGTAAATATGGTCGCCTGCCAGTATCAATACATTATCGCTATTTTCTTCAAGCAATTCTTCAATGTTCTGGTAAACCGCATCGGCAGTTCCTTTGTCCCATCCCCCCTCTTTCCTTCCAAGATAGGGTGACACAATTCGCACCCCCCCGTGTTGGCGGTCAAGGTCCCAAGGTTTGCCATTACCGATATGTTCATTAAGAGAAAGCGGGCGATATTGAGTAAGGAGCATAATATCGTCAAGCCCGGAATTAACACAGTTGCTCAAAGTGAAATCAATTATTCTGAATTTTCCAGCGAACGGCAAGGAGGGTAAAGCACTTTTTTCAGTAAATACGCTTAGGCGCTCACTTTTACCGCCCGCTAGTATTATTGCCATTACTTCACTATTTGGCTTACTCATCCAGACCTTCTCTCTACAATATTTATAAATTTAAGGAAATTATTATAGATACAGGCAAACCACGTATGTGGACGCGGTTAACCTTACAATTACCTTATTATAAAGGGTAAACGAGTAAATGTAAAAAGCCAAGCCTGTAAATTTTTGAGGAAAGGTGGTTGCTCATAGCGGCTCTATAGGTGAATCTGGCAAACTCTATGAAAAAAAACGAGAGCGTGGGTATAACGCTCTCGATGAAGTGACATAGGGTAAAACTAGTTGTGGAAAAAGGTAAAGCGGATCCATAGTGGTTCCGTTTTTTCTGATATTTCTATGTTAAGCGACTGAACCTTGCAGCTTTGCAAGTTCGTGATTGTAATTTTTGTTTTCGAGGTAAACTTTTGCCGGACTAGCCGCTTTTCTGCCAACTAAATCTAACAATATAGCAAAAAACTCTGGGACACTACCAGCGCTGACTGAAAGAATTAATTCTTTATCTTCATCAGACAGATAGATAGGTTGCTCTCCATAGCGAAGCGCGTAATTTCTATTGTACATATCGAGCGCACTAAGACGGTTTTGGAGGAAATCTCTTTCCAACTTTCTATCAAGTATTATTGCCCCGGCTAGCTTATCAAGTTGCTGAATTGAAAACACTGACGACACCTCTTTCACTACTAAAGAGAGCTATACCGAGTATTCCAGTGCCGCTACATTGCGGAGGAAAGGTTTTTTGTGCTAGTTACTTACCAAGGCCATACTTCAGCAACGACTTTCAATGCTGGAGTAGTATTATCAGTGGGGCATATGTTCAAAATTCCACCGACTAAAGCTGCTGTGAAAGCTAAAACTTGCATTGCAGCCAGACCTTTTTCTGAAGATACAAAATTAATCAGCTTGTGCATATCCCAGACTCCTTTTAACTACATTTCCCATTTACAATAAGAAGTCACTTTCAGTATCTATATGATATGAAAGGACTCTTAGCAAAAACTTAGCACCGAATCGGGATGGTGCTATGAGGAATTGTTAATAGTTGAAAGTAAGTAATGCTATGAGAAGCTTATAAGATTTGTGTCAGGCTAATTTAGGCAACAATGCCCTAATTTCAGAGGATGGTTCTATGTCAATTTCTTTCATAATGTGGCGGCACTCTTCATAATAATGCTGGGCTTCTTTCTTGTTTCCCATTGCCAAATGGCAATTGATTAGACCAATATATGCCTCTTCGCGGTATTCATCTCTTAGCAGATAACGTCGCCAACTTAATATTGCTTGGCTGACTAGGCGTTGTTTCTCGTAGGTACTGGCAAGCAATGACAACCCTTCCAGATAAATTTTTAAAAGCTCCTGACGGCGTGGGCTTGCCCAATCACTATAAATTTGATCCAGATAGTCACGCTTGTATAAATCGAGCGCTTTTGCCAGTTGCTCCAACTCTAGTTCTTGCGGTTTGGATAAAGCCGCCTTGACAGTTTTTTCCAGTTCAAGCGCGTCACACCAGATTTCACCGCTCAAGGTATAACTTTGGCTGGAGAATTTAATATCTACCGGCTTAATCAAGCGTCGTAAGTTGCTTAGGGTGAAGTGAAAATTATTGGCGGCTGCGCTATGGTCAACATCAGTCCATATCCTATCAAAGATTTCTTCTCTGGTTGATTTGCCATGTTCCAGTAGAAAAAAGAATAGTTCTTTGGCTTTACTAATGCGCCAATATTCGATTTCGGCTTCCGCTGTCCAAACCCTGCCCCCATCTAGTGTTCTTACTTCTAGTTGGAAGTTGCTACCGGTTATACGGCTACTGTAACGGTTTGGAGTTGAATCCTGACTAGGGCGCAACAGTGTAAGCTTGGGAGTTCCTTGAAACTCAAGCGGTGAGGCAGCGGGTGGGGGCGTAAATTCGGTTTCAAATTGGGCTATTACTGTGCCATCAAAGGTAACAGCATCCATGCCAGAGTTTTCAGAAAGAATCGAGCTTTGACGATAGCCTTTGCGTAGTAGAAATTCATGAAGGTTGTTGCTGATTTTTTTTCTTGCCGCATATTCAAATAAGGAGGAGGCTCGTATTAGGTCAAAGGGTTGGTAGGGTTCGAAGCCGATATTTGGTACTAATCCAATACTTTCTTCCAGAAGCCCTACTGCTCGTTTGAATTCGGACATTGAAAAGTAAACAATTGCTTGATATAAGCGACAACGGCATAACCAATCCAGCCATTTATGTTCTTTGAAAGCTTTCGCCGCCTGTTCCAGTGGAGCTAATGCCCTTTTATAATAGCGGTTTTCCAAATCGAGCAACCCGTTAACAACCTCCAGCATTGCCCCACATTTTTTCATGCCGTAATCCCGATTAAGCTCGTGACCTTGTATTAAAAATTCCCGCGCTTCGGCTCGATTTCCTTCCAGTAGACTGTTAAGCGCCAGCATAGCGATAGTTTCAAGTTCAAGAATGCGCAACCCAATTTGTCGGCTTAATGCCAATCCAGATTCATATTGCTCTCTCGCATTTACATGTTTATCGGTAAAATTACTTATATTGCCTTGTTGAAAAATCACATTGGCTTTTAGATAGAGATTTCCCAGTTTTTCGGTCAATTCTAGTGTGAGGTTAAGCTGTTCGGTAGCTTCCCGATAGTTTCCTCTCATAATCTGGCAAATTGCCAGACCATAACGGCAATAGGCTTCTTGATTCTGATTGCCTACTTCTGCAAAATATTTCAAGGCTTTGTCATAGTATATTCCTGCCCGTACTAAACGACCCATTGATTTATACAGGGTTGCCAGATAAATGTCGCTCATCATAACCCGGTATTTAAGTTCTAGCTGTCGGTATAAATCCTGACCTTTTTTAAAAAAGGTTTCAGCCTGTTCAATCTGACCGTGTTCGGTATTAACTATCCCGGCGCTGGTGGATATTAGCGCTTGCGCGTAAATTTTTTCCGGACTCAATCCACCCCAGTCTGCCAATGCCGAAGCTTTTTCTATCAGACGCGCTCCTTCCTCCACCTGCCCCATACGTGTGAAGGTGAGGGCGCGTTGCGCTATACACATTGCCGCATCTTCGACAGCCCCTTTTTCAAGGTAAACCTTTTCTGCTTTCTCGATTAATCCTAGCGCGGCTTCGCTCTGCCCTTTGTCAAATAAAATTCTGGAATAAATAAAAGCAAGTTCCGGGATAGATTCCACCGCTTCTTGCGGGATTAAGCCGATTAGCTCGGTCAAGCGGGTGATAAGCCCGGACTCATAAAGAGGAGTAGCCAGTCCGGCTATTATTTCCGCCGCTTTTCGCCCTTCATTTATAGCGAGGTAATTCTGCACCCCTTCTACATAATATTCTGAACGTATAGCCAGTTCCGCCGCTTTTAGATTACACTCACGCCACCTCTCTTTCTTATTGGCAAGGCGCGACTGTAGAAAACGCTTGAAAAGCGAGTGATATTTATAATAATAGGTGTCAGGCTTGCCGAAGTCGCTAGAAGGAACTTGGGCTACCGCTTCCACAAAGAGCTTGCGCTTGTCCAGTTTTTCTAAAATTTGCTCACTATCCTGCAAACTGGTAAGTTCATTGCAAAGTTCAGGACTTAAAAGGTGTAAGCAAGAAGTCCGCAGCAAAAAATCCTCAATATCGGGCGGTTGGTCGGCTAGAACCACATCACCCAGATATTCAAATAGAGCCGAACTGTCCAAGTAGCCCTGTCCATATGGTCCACTCCGATTATTAAGATGGCTTAATGATGTGTTACTGCTAACCATAGCAAGAATAACAGCTGTGACCCAACCTTCAGAGTATTCCGCCAACTTGTCAACCATCTTTGGGTCTTTAATTTTATACACCTCTACCAGCAAAGCAGCAATTTCTTGATGTTTAAAGCTTAACTCGGCTGCTCCTATACCTTTTATCAGGCGTTTGGCGTATAAATAGGCGAGCGGCAAATGGTCTGGCACACTTCTGGTAGAGACAATCAGTCTGAAACGTTCGGGTAACTTGAGCGACAGATGCCGCATAAAGGTTCCAACTGGCTCACTTTCAGCGTATTGATAATCATCTAGTACCATCACAGAAAGCTTGTTATCCACCAAAATTTGGGTTGCCAATTCTTCTGCAAACTGATAAGCCAATCGCTGGAGATTATTTTCCTGCTCTAGGCTTCTACCAGATTCGATTTGTCCCAAAAGTGCTTCAAATTGGATACCAAATTCAGGAAAAAATGCTTTGACCGATTGCACTAGATAACGGAAAAATCTTAGGGGGTCTCTATCTCCTTCATCGAGGGAATACCAAATCAGCCGCGCTGAGGTTTGTGCGGCAAAATCGGCAAGGAGGGCTGTTTTACCATAACCTGATCCCGCCGAAATCAAGAGCAAACGATAAGAATCAAAGTCGTTGATTTCATCAATCAAACGCTGGCGGCTGACTAACCCTCGTGCTTTAGGCGCTGTAATTTTTGCAACTAAAATTGTTTTATCCACTCTAGCTATAAATAATTATACATCTAGATATTAATCAATTATAATTCTAAAATTATAAGCTTACAATATGATAAAGTATTATTATTATACTATTTTACAATACTATTATTATAAAATCTGCGAATTTATCTGCATAAATTTAACCGCACTCTAAAATTTTATTAGCATTATGGTTTTTTAGCTTTCACCCGTTCAAATAATGAAGAACAAATATAGGGTTCTAATATTTATAAAAATATAATAGGAAATTTGGGGCTTAAATCTCGATAAATAATGCGAGAATCTCAATTTTTGAGGAAACTAATAAAGTAGCATATTGCTAATTTTTATTGTCCCAGAAAACGCAACGCTTCCAGCACTTGCTCTTCAAGCGATAGCTCTTGCTCTGCCGGAAGTGCGTTCAAAGCGGTTTGTATCTCTGCTGGGGTGTAACCTAAACCACCCAGCGCTTCTACCAATTGTCGCCGCTCCAATACGGTGGGGGTTGCTTCGACATTCCGGCTTGGTTTTGCCGGTTGCACCTCCACCAATTTCCCCTTCAGTTCAAGAATGATTCGGGCAGCGGTTTTGGGTCCAATGCCGGATACTTTCTTTAGAAAATCTACGTTGCTTTGTGCAATAGCCAGATGTGTTGCGCCTACATCAGCCGCTCCTATTAAGTTAAGCGCGGCTCGCGGACCTACTCCTGCTACACTCAATAACATTTCAAATAACTCTTGTTGTTCAGAAGTTTTGAAACCATAAAGGGCAAGTTGGTCTTCGCGAACATAGAAATGGGTAAACAGCTTTACCTCTCGCCCAATCTCGCCGAGGTCGTCTAGTGCGGATGTAGGCACAAATACTCTCAGGCTAACTCCTCCTACATTGATAAGAGCCGAATCGGTTCCCATTTGCTCCAACTGCCCACGAATCGCTGCTATCATTCTCCTCTTTCCTCCAAACCCAGCAAACGCGCTGCATTACCACCCAACACCAGTTCTAATTCAGTTTCGTTTAACATTGCTTCTTTTCGCACTCTTTCCAGTAAACGAGCTTGCCCAAGTAGTGGATAATCACTCGCCCACAAGATTTTATGCGCCCCCGCCAAATCACATACTGCTCTGAAAACGCCAAAGCGGTATAAATAAGTGGTAGCGGCTGTATCATAGTATAGGTTGGAAAGGGCTTTGGCTACTTCGGGCATTAATTCGTAAAAAGGTAACCCACCACCCCAATGCGCTGCGATTATATTGCATTCCGGGTGATGCTGCGCTAAAGCGAGAATTTTATCTGGGGTGGTTTTGCCCTTGCCGGGATATAGATGTCCCAGCGGTTCACTGGCATGTAGCATTATGACAGCCTTATATTTGATGGTTATTGCTGCCAAATCGTGGAATAAAGCAGGTTCGGTAAGGTCAAAGCCTTGACCATCGGCGGTTAGCTCGCCCAAACCGCGTAGTCCTGCTACATAGCAGCGTTCCGCTTCGTAAAGCGCTCTATCACCCTCAAGGGGTTGTATTGCCGCCAACCCTACCAGTTTATCCGGGAAAGCCTTTATTGCCTCAATAATATAATCATTTGAAGCGGCGCATAGTGTGCCATCGGCGAAGGCATAACCGGTAACAACCGTTCTATCTACTCCTGCGCGTTCCATTTCTTGTACCAATTCAGCGGCAGTTACCATTTTAGCTTTTGGCGAGGAGTAACATTCCCGAAAACGCTCATCACGTTCGGATAGATCGTTTCGGTGGGCTATCAAATCTTTTGAAAAAATGTGGGTATGGGAGTCAATAATCATGGGAAAGGTTATTTGGGCGGTAAGTCCTCAATAATTTCAATACGATTTACTTTATTGGGATTTTTACGATTGCTCTCATTTGGGCTACTGGCTTGATGGGTACGGCGGCGTTGTTCAACTAGTCGTTCAATAAAGCGCAACATATCTTCTTCACGCCCTTCCGCAATATCAACCCAAAACTTGAAGGTGCGCTCTACTTCCTGTTCAAGAAACTGCCCAAATGAAAGGGTGAAGGGACGGGTGAGGGTTGAGCCGAGTTTGCGACTGGTTTCACCCCCGAATCGTAACAATTGGCTGAGCATACCGCTAGGTAAAAAACGTTGCTCCCTTTCGCGCTCAAGCAAAAGCTGGCTAAAGATTACGGTGGTAATATCCTCATCCGTATCGTTATCCACAACCTGAACTTCTTCTCCTGATACCACAAGTTTGGCTACTACATCCAGTGTAATATAGGTTCGAGTCTCGGTATCGTAGAGTTTTCGATTGTTATAGCGTTTGATTACACGCATAAAATTACTGTCTGCGCTGCTCAATTAGGTTATCGTTTTCATCATAGCGTTCTTCAAAGGTTTCGCCTCGTAGTTGGTCATTTTACAATATGACCCTGCACAGGGGTGCGTTCCTGAGAACGAAGCTCGGAGTTTCCGTCAGTTCTAGGCTTTTCCCCATCCAGTTAAATTGTTATTCCTATTTATTAAAAAACACACCGTAAACGTTATCTTTAATAGCTTGTAGGCATTCTTCCAAATGTCCAGTGACTTCCAAATCCTGCCACTTTTTGTTATCTCGATAATAAGCTAGGATATAAAGGCTATGTCCATCATCTAACGGGCTGATACGCGCCCATGAAGCATAATAACCCTGCCATTGCTTTGAACCATGCGGAACCACGTATTCGTACATAGTTAGCGTTCCACGGCGGTCTTCCGCCAGAATGCTCTCCCATTTTGCGGCTGAACCTATAAATTCCTGCGCTCGTTTAAGTAATTCACTAATTCCTACTATCCGCATAGGTTAAGCATAGCACGAAGAGAGGCTTATATCAACTGAAAAGAGAGTTCGAGCAGGGCGTTTCAGTGTGTGTTTTCCATGAGAAAAATAGAAAAAGGACACTTTTACCCTTATTGTTACAAGAGAAATGACAAAATTACTGAATAGTTTGACCTACTTAGTGGCGGTACGTATAATCCAATAAGCAATTGTATATCCACCTGAAGAATATGTTCCGGAGGAAGAAGATGACAGATACTCGCCCCCTGTATCGTAATTTTGTCGATAATTTTACGTGGGATTCCTTGATGGCGCGTTGTGGTTGGAATCCGCGTGAGCGTTATAATCTTGGCTACGAAGTTTGTGACCGCTGGGCAAACGACCCCGCAAAAGCCGATTCTCCAGCTTTGCGATTCGAGTTAAAGGACGGTACGCATGGAAGCTATTCTTATAGTCAGTTGCGCGACCTCTCCAACCAAGTAGCCAATACGTTGACTGCGCTTGGAGTCAAAAAAGGTGATAGAGTAGCGGGTTTGTTGCCCAAATCCCCAGCTATCTTACCGACAGTTATTGCTATTTGGAAGATGGGCGCGGTTTATGTGCCGCTATTTACCGCTTTTGCCGGACCTGCCGTAGCTTATCGTATTCGCCATAGTGAGGCACGCGCAATAATTACCGATACCACAAATCTTCCCAAAATACAGGAAGGGCTAAATGAAGCGGAAGGTTTGCCGCTGTTAAATAATATTCTGGTAATTGGTGACGAAAAGTCATATTTGGGTGAAGGTATAACCAACTTTTGGGCGGTTGTTAATGCGGCTTCCACTGAATTTACCATAGTGGAAACGAAACTGGATGATTTGGCAGAAATCCAATATACCAGCGGTTCAACCGGACAGGCAAAAGGAGCAATGATTTCCCATAAAATCGGTCTGTCTATTTTGCCCTATGTTCTTTTTGCAATGGGTATGCGTGAAGATGATGTTTTCTGGGGCGGCGCAGACCCCGGTTGGGCTTATGGCTTGATTATCTGCTTGCTTGGACCCTTGCTGATTGGAAATACTGCCACGATGATTGAGCCGACCTTTAGCGCCGAGCTTTTCTGGCAAGTGGCAGAACGCTATGGGGTTACAAATATCGCTTACGCCCCTACTGCTTACCGGGCGTTAGCAGCGGCAGGCGCGGAAATCGCTCGCAAGTATAAGCCAATCGTAAGAGTTGCCAGCAGCGCGGGTGAGCCACTCAACCCTGAAGTAATTGATTGGTTCCAGCGTGAGTTAAATGTACCGATTTATGACCATTACGGGCAAAGCGAATTGCTGATGATTGTAAATAATTACCATGCTTTCAGTGACCCTATCCGTCCGGGTTCGATGGGTCGCCCGATGCCCGGTTTTGAGGTTGAATTGGTTGATGAGAAGGGCAATATTGTGCCTACTGGGTCTGTTGGACAAATTGCCCTGAACAAGACCTGTTTGGGTTATGTCTTTAAGGGCTACTTGAAAGAGCCTGAAAAAACTGAAGCGTTATATGCTGGGGATTGGCATTTAACTGGAGATATGGCGCGGCGCGATGAGGATGGCTATTTCTGGTTTGAGGGGCGAGCGGATGACCTGATTAATACCAGCGGTTATCGGGTCGGTCCGTTTGAAATTGAAAGCGCTTTGCTGGAACATCCGGCGGTAGCGGAGGCGGCGGTTATCGGCGTACCAGATCAACAACGTGGCGAAATCATCAAAGCGTATGTGACTCTAAAAGCAGGGAGCGTAGGAAGTGAAAAATTGGTAGAAGAATTGCAGCAGGTTGTACGGAAAAGCGTTGGTAAGCATGCCTTCCCTCGCCAAATTATTTTCACCGATGCGCTTCCTAAAACGCCTAGCGGGAAAATTCAACGCTTTTTGTTGCGTAAGGAAACCGCTAATTAATAAATAGTGAATTGACATAGTTCAAACACAGGGTAGAATTAGAAGGGATATTATTGAATTGGTTACTGGTACAAGCCCACGAATGTAAGTTGAATTTGAGGGCTGGTATAGAAGGCACAATTATTCAGACCAATTCTAACTTGCCACAAAGGGTTATCGGATATAAAATAGATGGCAAGAGTAGTAATACGAAAAAAAACCTTATCGTAATTTCGATTACAGGAGAATACTTTGAAGAGAACGAGTATTGAGGTTATTATCGAAATTCCAACGGGTTCGCGTAACAAGTATGAGTATGACAAAGAACGCAAACTTTTCAAATTGGATCGTGTTCTTTTTTCTTCGGTTCATTATCCGGCAGACTACGGGTATATAGACCAGACTCTTGCTTTAGACGGAGACCCACTTGATGCTTTGGTGATAATGGATTTTCCTACTTTTCCCGGTTGTGTTATTGATACCCGCCCAATCGGGATTCTGGGGATGCAAGACGAGCAGGGACAGGATGAAAAAATTCTGGCTGTTCCTACTAAGGACCCACGTTATCGCCATATTACCAAACTAGAGCATCTTGGTCCTCATTGGTTGAGAGAAATTGAAAACTTCTTTGCTACCTATAAAGCCCTTGAGGATAAATGGACAGAGTTGTTAGGCTGGTATGACGAAACAAAAGCTTGGGAAGTCATCGTAGAATGCGAAAAACGCTACCAAGATTTTGAAGCATCAAAAAAGCGCAAAGCTACGCATGAGCCAGAATAAAAAACAGTGATGTTTTTTAATTTTGCAAAGGTATAAAAGAAAAAAGGCTGTGGAATATAAACCACAGCCCTTTTGATTTCTAGCACTTATTCCTTAATAACAGGAGCGCTGGAAACATTAGTGTCGAAAGGAAGGCGTGTATCGTCTTTGCCCTCGATGAAATCTTGCACCATCTGGCGAGCGACATCATCATGGTATTGTACGGGTGGGCTTTTCATGAAATAGGCGCTAGGTCCGGCGATTGTACCGGCAACGCCACGATCCATAGCTAACTTAGCGCAGCGCAATGCGTCAATTACCACACCGGCGCTGTTAGGGCTATCCCATACTTCCAGTTTTACTTCCATTTTGAGCGGCACGTTGCCAAAAGTAGTACCTTCCATACGAATATGGCACCATTTCTGGTCTTCCAGCCACGGCACATAATCGGAAGGACCGACATGCACGTTCTTTTCCTCTAGGTGGGTATTCTCAAGTTGGCTGGTAACGGCATTGGTTTTGGAAATCTTCTTGCTCTCAAGACGGCTGCGTTCCAACATGTTATAGAAATCGGTATTACCACCGAAATTCAACTGGTAGGTACGATCGAGCCTTACGCCACGCTCCTCAAACAAACGGGCAAGCATACGGTGAGTAATAGTAGCGCCAACCTGTGATTTGATGTCATCACCAATGATAGGAAGACCCTTGGCAAGGAAGCGACGTTGCCAGTATTCTTCACGTCCGATAAATACCGGGATACAGTTTACGAAAGCACAACCTGCTTCCAAAATTTGCTCTACATACCATTTGGTAGCCATTTCGCTACCTACAGGCAGGTAATTTACTACAACGTCGGTCTTAGTTTCTCTCAATATACGGATAATATCTGCGGTTGGTCCGGGGGCTTTGGTGATAATCTGGCTCAGATAATGACCCAACCCGTCATGTGTCATGCCTCGATGAACCGGCACTCCAAGATGCGGCACATCCGAAAATTTGATAGTGTTGTTTGGTTCAGCGAAAATTGCTTCACTTAGGTCTTTACCGACCTTAGTGACATTGATGTCGAAAGCGGCGCTAAATTCAATATCGCTTATATGGTATCCGCCTAGGCGTACATGCATTAAGCCGGGGACAAATTCATTGTCCTTGGCATTTTTATAAAATTCTACGCCTTGTACCAGCGAAGAGGCGCAGTTGCCTACGCCAATAATAGCAACCCGGATTTTTTTCTTCTCGCCCAAGTTTGGTCGCTCCTTAATACATTACTCTCAAATAAACTTCATTTTTCTTAAAAATTCCGACTTTAATGCTAGTAGAAAGAGCATTAACATGCCCTAGTTTCACACATAATTGACCTTTTTGTCAAATTAACATCATTATCTCATGACATTCCATTATACAGTCTTATTCCAGTTGGCTATTTGATATTGCAAGTGAAAATTGCTAGTTGCTATAATTACCGCATGTTAATATTATTTCACAATTTGATAATTTATCGACTTCATATATATTGGATGACAAATGCCCATCATTACAATTTTACCTTCAGGACAGAAATTAGAGGTGGTAATAGGTTTGACGATTCTAGAGGCAGCGCTCGATAAACAGATAGCCTGGCCTAACACCTGTGGCGGTAAAGCCCATTGTACTACTTGTGCCTTTGTTTTAATTAAAGGATTTGAGAATGTTTCCCCTATGTCACGTTTGGAGGAATATCAATTGACGGTTCGGAAAGGACGGCACAGCTTAGTTCAAAAGATTCGTCTAGCCTGCCAGACTCGTATTATTGGGGATATTACCATTCGCAAGAGCTTACTGGATGTCTGTTAAATTTATTTCGATAAATTTGTCAAGGCAAAGGTGTCTAAAATCTGCACAAACTGACCGCAATACTTTTGACCAAGATCAGGCGAGGAGCTATAGCTTATCACCCATCCACGCCCTTGACTGACAAAAGTTATTTGAATAGATTGAGTCTGAATGGGTTGCGAAACATTGAAGGAGATAACATAAGCGGGGTTATCTGCCACGATTCTTTCTCCTTGCTGGTCTATAGGCAAGGACTTTTGTGTGGCGTTAAGTTCCTTTAACTTACTATCGAAATAAGCAGCCGAGTCAGTATTGGGATTATCGAGTTTCTCGGAAAGTACAAACATAAATGCCCTGCTATTATCTTTATATTCTGCCACTATCAAGTCGCTTTTGAGGTTTCCTGCCGACTGATTTTCTCTTATTGTCCAATTATCTGGATATGATAGCGCATAAGGATAGATATTGGATACGAAAATACGAAACCCTTGCGGGAGCGGCACTGTTTTGTTAGGTGTAAGACTACCCTTCGCGCTAACATTGCTCGACACACAATTCGTTAGATTTAAACGAGGCAAGCTGGCAATCTCTTCACTATTCTGTGAAGAAGTTTCCTCACTGCAAGCAGTCAGCAATATAATTAAGGTTAGAAGTAAAACAAAAAGAATCTTACCGAAGACTCTCGAATAGATAATTGAGCCTGAATTTTTTCTTATATACAATTTAAATATTGAACCCTTTCACTTTTTTATATTTTAGCATATCGGAGAATATCCAAAAGTTGTACCCATACGCTGCATTCAGGCTATAGCCTTCAATAAATTCCTCTACGAAAGCGTTTTTCACTACTCTTTACAAAATACAAAACATTAAATATAATAAATCTGTAAGCATATCGAGAGCAGAGGTTTACTTCTAACCGCTCTCGTTTTTCTTTTTTTTGTCAAGTACCGGCAAAACCTGATAAATCACTCACAGGTGGTACTAAAAATGCAATTTCACTCTTTCCGCAGCAAAGCTAACTCCGCGGAACAGGGTGAGCAAAACAAGCAGCTTTACAAATATTAATTCGGGTATTCTGATGAGGTTAGCCTCAGCTTCTTCAGTTATAGCCGTGCAGATATATAGAATCTGCAATTGTTAAGTGGCTCAAGGTTGCTCTTATTTCCGATACTATTTGGTAGTGCGAACCAAGCAGTACCCGCTTCCGTTCCTAAATAGCTTAATTGCTATCAGGCTTGGAGGATATGACCTTTCAGTTAAAAGGCTTTGCTGATTAACCCGGCGCTTCTGCCCGGTTTGGTCACTTGCCCTATTGCTTTTTCTCTCTAAGTAAAGAGGAAAACATGGTGTTAGAAATTGTCATTGTAGCTTTTCTTGCACCCTTACGTTACTAAATCGAGTTTCGAGGAGACTCTTATATGAGCATAACTGAGCGTACCATTCAGCTTACCGCCGAGGGTAAGAATAGACTCGAAAAAGAATTGCATCAATTGCGAACTACTAAACGCGAAGAAATAGCCGAACGCATCCAGCAAGCAAAACATGGCGGCGATATAAGCGAGAGCGGCGAATACGAAGATGCTAAGCAAGAACAGGCTATGCTGGAGAAAAAAATCTACGAACTTGAAAATACCCTTAGCAGGGCGCAAGTTATTACCCAAACCAATGGTAATACTCAAGCGTGCGTAGGTTGCACCGTTAAGATTATTGATGAGGATGGCGAAGAAGAAATCTATATGTTGGTTAGCTCGGCAGAGGCTAATATATCCGAGAACAAAATCAGCACTGAATCCCCCCTTGGCGCGGCTATAGTTGGTAAGAAAAAAGGTGAGGAAGTTTCCTATAACGCTCGCGTTGGGGTTGTTAAGGTTAAGATAATCTCTATCGACTAGCTTCCTTTAATATGTGGAAAGTGAAAGGATTCTGGATTAAACGTCCGGTTTCCTTTTTTGTTATAATCACACAGGCATCTAAACCGTCTGTTATAGTAAAAATTAAGAGAAGAGACGAAAAACCTGATGGATTCTTATACCAGTTTTGAAAATGGGATGCAGTTAAACGAATACCAGCGTTTAAGGCTGGATAAAGTAAAAAAATTCCGGGACTTGGGAATAGACCCTTACCCGCCCCGCTTCCTACAACGTACCCATAGCGTTGCGGAAGTCTTGCAAAACTTTGAAGCTCTGCAAAAAGATGACCATGCCGACCCGCCCGTGCAGGGTGTCTTGGTTGGCGTTTCCGGTCGTCTTATGCTCAAGCGCGATAAAAAAGTGGTCTTTGGGGATTTGATAGAGGACGGCAACCGTATTCAGATATATTTGAAAGATGCTCATCTTGAAGCCGGAGAACAGAGCTTATTACTTTTTAAAGATAGCGTAGATCTCGGCGATATTATCGGGGTAGTGGGCAAGCCTTTTATTACCAAAACCGGCGATAAAACTATTGAAGTCCATCAATGGAATATACTTTCAAAAGCTATAAACCAGCCACCCGATAAGCATGCCGGTTTGCAGGATACTGAGCAACGCTACCGCCAACGCTATGTTGACCTAATTTCCAACCCGGAAGTGCGCGATGTATTCGTCAAGCGCAGCCGTATCATTAGCGCGATGCGTAGCTATCTTGACCGTCAGGGCTTTCTTGAGGTGGAAACTCCAACCCTACAACCCTTGTATGGTGGCGCATCGGCTCGCCCCTTTGTTACTCATCATAATGCTCTTGACCAAAATTTTTACATGCGTATTGCCGATGAGCTATACCTAAAACGCTTAGTTTCAGGCGGGTTTGGCAAAGTGTACGAAATTTGTAAAGATTTCCGTAATGAAGGTATTGATGTTCGGCACAATCCCGAATTTACAATGATGGAATGTTACGCTGCCTACTGGGATTACAACGATGTGATGAAGTTGGTGGAGGAGATGTTTGCTTACATCGCGCAAGAGGTACTCGGCACGCTCAAAGTTCAGACCCGCGGTTACGAAGTGGATTTTACACCACCTTATCGGCGGCTTCAATTGCGTCAGGCTATAATTGATTATACCGGACTGGATTATGAGCAATACCCTGAGCAAGAAGACCTATATCGCGAAGTTAAAAAACTGGGTGTGGATGTAGCACCCGATACGGTTTGGCCCAAACTTGTAGATGAGACTCTCAAAACCTTTGTAATTCCCAAGCTGATTCAGCCTACTTTCCTTTATGATTATCCTGAAAAGCTCTCGCCGCTTGCTAAGAAAAAGCCGGGAGTAGCAGGCACAGTCGAAAGATTCCAGCCTTTTATTGCCGGTCTCGAATGTGGCAACGCTTTTACCGAATTAAATGACCCTGTTGACCAGCGCGAGCGTTTCCTTGACCAGAAACGCAATCAGGATGCCGGTGACGATGAAGCGATGCAAATGGATCTCGATTTTATTAACGCCTTGATGTATGGGATGCCACCTACTGGGGGTCTTGGCGTTGGCATAGATCGCCTTTGCATGTTGTTGCTCGATCAAGCCAGTATTCGTGATGTTATTCTGTTCCCGCAAATGCGTAATTTGTAGTAATTGAGACAAAGGCTTTCGCTTCAGGAGGGGCTTCGGGCAATTTGCTTTAGCCCCTAATGCAAAAGATAAAAGGCGAAGGCTATACCCTCGCCTCAAGCTACAAATAAACCCCATTAAATGAAGAAGCGATTTGCCCCTATTGTGGTTTGGCTACGTATAATCGAGGCGCTAACCTGATGGAAAATTCGGCGTATTTCACTTGCCGAAGCTTGCACCGTAAGTACCGCCGGGAATCCAACCTCCTGCGCTATTTGATTTAAATCGAGATTGCCAAACCCCACGTATGCCAGCGTATAAGACTCTTGCGCTACCAAAGCATTGCTTACGGTAAGCACTTGCTGATTAGTTGCTTTAGAGGTGTTATCTTCCCCGTCTGAAAAGACCACAATTATCCCACGGGTACGCACTCCATTATCCCGAAGCATTTGCCCATATGCCACCATTCCCGTCATAACGTGCAGCAGCGTATCATAAAGCGCGGTATTGCTATCGGGATTGAAATCTGCTTCGCTGATGCCATTTAGCCCTGTAACGGGGGTATAGCTGAACAGCAAACGAGGGTTTGCGCTGAAAGCCCATGTGCTTAACAGAATTGACTCTGGCATACGCGATTCTCGCAGAGCTTCTAGCATCTGGTTAAATCCTTCAATTACTGACTGTCTGTAAGGACTCATAGAGCCGCTTTCATCCAGCACTACCGCCACCAACGTAACATCATCGCTATCAATCTGGTCTAATCCCACCCCATTGCAACCCGCTAACGCCACTGCATCCAGATTTTCTACCAGTACCATCGCTGCTTGTTGGTCAAGGTCATTGTTTTGAACCGCGCTACTAAAGAGGTCATTTATATTGCCGCTCATATTATCGCTCCTTTCGGGCAAACTTTAAGTAAGCCTCACCTTTTACAGTGGTATAGTTGTAATTATTTGATTGCCCTGCCTCGCTTGTTGGAGTTAGACAGGGCTTTTAACTTGGGAGAATTAGTTAATCGGGTCTTTGGAAGTTACCAACCGCATACCCTGCTTCGACATCGCCTGTAACTCGGCATTGGCAATTGCATCAAAGTCAATGGCGGGGTGCTGCACGGAGGAGGTACAATCCATCAGGAAGCGCAACTTGGCAATAACCTCCGGTTGGTTGCTAAAATACTGTATAATCGAGCGCATCGTTGATAGCACGCAATGGCTTTTTGCCTGCCCTGCCACATACACCAAATCATACTTGCTCAACATATCCAGAAATGAAGTATTCAACCCGCCCAACGGATGCGTTGGTACTTTCACCTCCGGTTCAAGGATGGAGTAGTTTTCGGTTTGCGGAATCGAGCCTTTAATCAGCCACATGGGTTGGGCGTGCCGAGCCGCCGAGTGGTACATAATCGCTTCTGATAAGGCTGGTACAATAGATTGCCCCGGTGTTCCAATCATGGTGTGGTAGGGCCAAATCATCAAAATATATTTACCGCCTTTTTCCAGTTCTTCAACATAGTTCAATGACCAAGTTGGGTCAATAACCGGCTTCCAAATCCCGTTGCGAATATCTTCGCCCGAAATTGTGGTGAAAGGCGCAGGATGTTCGCCCTTTTCATTTATCCACCAAGTTGGGTAGAAAATCTGAAAAGCGGTGTGACTATCCAATGAAGCGGCGATACTGGTAATTTCCCCGTTGTGCTGATAAATCCATTCTATAGTACGGCGGGTATCTTCCACCGCACCCGGCACGCTCAAAGTTCCACTCGTTAAAACAAAATCCACTTGCGGGTCAACTAAGAGTAACATAACCCGCTTTTTATCATGTGCGCTTGGGGCGCTTTGCGCTTTCAAACCGGCTTCAGCTGCCACCGCAATCTCGGACTGGTATAGAGTGCCAACTTTTGCCGGGTCATAGTATGCCGGGAAAGCTGAATTTGTTTGATTAGTTGCCATTTTAATTTTCCTTTCATTCCAATATTTGAAACTTATTTTACCATCTTAAGAAAAGTAATCCTGCTCTCACTGACTACCAGCAAGCCCCGCCCGTAGGAGATTAGCGCATCGCCTTCCCCAACATAAGCGGCTGTAGCAGGTAACAGGCTATTCTGTCCGTTTGCCATCTCTACCCTTAGTATTCCGGCATTAGTTGGCAACAGCGCAGTGTTTTGAGAAAAAGCAATACCGCCAAGCTCATCTATACCGCCAAAATCCGCATTACACGCTCTACGACTGTGCCGAATTTTGCCGTCAGCGTCAACAACCTCGAACCGTATCCATGTAACACCGTTAAGGCGCGTTTTTCGTACCAGCAGTACCAATGCGCCTGAGAAAAAAGCTTGTGTTTCCAGCAAACTTTCTCCGGGTTGCAGCATCGCCACTTCAAGGTTATGCCGCCCCTCGTGGTTCAACAGGAAAAACTCATAGCGGTTAAATATACGGGTATAACCGATTAGCCTATCCTGATTTGGCAATTGGTCGGGGGCAGCGACAAACCACGTTTGGTTCTCCAGTACGCTAGTAACAGGACGCTCCAGCAATTGCCCCCAGCGCACTTCCCCTTTTAGCAACATTCCTCCCGCCACTCGGTAAAGTAGCCCGTCAGAACAGGAAAAGACGGGCGTATTTCCGCCGTATAACTCTGTGGTCAGCCTTGCAATTCCGGTGGGATGGTCGCTGCTCAGGTCTATTACCAACAGGGTATTGTCTCCGATTGCGGGACTAACTACTAGAAAATTCCCGGCAAACTCAAACCGCGCTCCCGGCAGTTCGTGGAATAAAACCTGTCGCTTGATTGGTGTTCCCGCCGCTTTCGAGTAGAGTACGGTATTGCCTTCTTCATTTGCCAAACAATACAGAATATCGCCCAACAAGCGGCAGTAAATCATCTTGCCGTTTACCTTCAAAAATTCTTCGCAGCGTAACCCGTTTACCTCTATCACCTCCGGCATAACAAACGCCAGTGTAGCGGCGCAGACCGGACAATTCAGACGTGCATTCGGATACCAATGTCCGCAACTGTGGCATTCTTGTAACGATTCGCGGTAAAGCTGCAATATTTCAACCGGAATTGCCCCACGCCAGCCCTTTGCAAAAATACTATGGAAAAGCTGCAATAACTCATCCGTCAATAGTTTTGGATTAAGTGCCGTTTTAGGATATTTCACACTCTGGTCAAACACTGTAACCCCGATTTGCGCTCGCGCTTCAAGCTGTTTCAGGGTAGGGTGAGTGCCACCGTAGGGATGCGTCAACAACAACGCCCTGAATACCATCACCGCAAAGCTGTACCAATCATTGGCAGGGCTGAAAAGCGTATTTGCGCTCAAGTCTTGGTTGTAAAGTTGCGGGTCTAGATAATCGCGAGTTGCTACCGAGCAAGGGTATTGCCCAAACTGATAACTATCCACATCTATAAATTGAACATTATCATTATAAAAAAGCTCGTTGGCATCGTTAAAATCTCCTACAACTAGCCCGGCAGCGTGAATTGCCAGCAAGGTAAGTTGCATTTCCAGAAACACGCCCGTTATATCGCGTTCGTTCAAATTGGTAGAGTCGCGATAGGCGCGTTGGAAAAGGCGTGAAATCGGCATATACCCGTTTGGCAGGCTTCGCATTGCAAATCCAACCGGAGCTTTGCCGCGTTCATCCCATATCAGTTCTTCCGGTAAAACTACGTTAGAAGGCAGTCTTGGCGCAAACTCGATTAGCTCCCTCACCTTATTTAGTCGTGCTGGGTTAGGACAGTGGTACAGTTTTAGGGCGCGATTGTTATAGCGCAAAACTGTTGCCTCCCCACCCGTTCCCAGCACATCTTTTTCCTGTACTGTAACCCGTTTGTTGCCCACTACCAGTTTCATAACTATGCCACTCTCTCCACCACAATTCCGGTGGTGTCGTCTTCTAGTCGCCCCTTGCGGAAATGTACGTTTAACTGACGTTGTAAGCCGCGTGGGTGGCTGTGACCCCACGTAGAGGGTAATAGTTGCGGGTCAAGCCCGTCCGTCCAGATTGCCAAACGCTCCAATTGCTTTACCGAAAATTCGCGCACCTCGAACGATGATGGGATGTTGTTCAGCAAATCATACGCCAGATAATGCGGGGTGTTATTCTGGTCAATTGCACTAATATTTTTATTCAAAACGCACAAGCCATCACCCGCGCTGAAAATAATCCCTTTTTCGCTATTCATCACAAAACCCAGCGCCGTAGTCAACAAATATTCGGCAATTACCTCGTGATTTTGCGCCGGATTGAGCGAACGCAAGCCCTGTAATACGCGCCGCATGTAACGCAATGCCGCCCGATAGAGTATGTCTGGTAGCCATTCGATTGGCACTCCTTTGGAAAGTTGTCGCGCTGACTCTTGGCAGAGAAAGCGAGCCATCAAACCAGCGCCCACTTCAGAATTGCTACCGCTTCCACATCCATCACAGACTACTCCAATCAGGTAGCTTTCACCGTTTACCTGAATTTCGGTAATGTTGTATTTGTCCTGACAATTGGCCTGACGCAGCGTATGATTTTTTCCAATGGTTGAACCGGCGCTAACTTTGAAGCGGCGCATATTCTTGTACCTTTCATGTGGTTAATGTATTTATCACACTAACTAAATCCGCAATTATGCCCTTTCTCAGTAAAAAAGCAAAAATATAGATATGCCGTAGAACCGTGATTGAGAAGGGCTAAAGATGATTTTCTAAACCTGTATGTGTAATTTACACACTAACTATATCATGGGATTGAATTGCTGTCAATAGGTTTCTTAGTGTTATTTATCACACTTACTAAGTTTGACGCATTTAACTTTCTAAGCAATAATTCAGGTCAAGCTATGGTAAGTTAGAGTATAATTTAAAAGAGGATTGTTCTGGGCGATGACATGACAATAGCCCAAATCATGGGTAAAATATAGCTGTATTCTCGAAAGGTGTTTTGGTTAATTTATGTTCGGAAATTCTTTCAAACTTTTTACTTGGCGCGGCGTGGAAATCTTTATGGATCTTACCGCGCTATTTATCATAGTTTTTTATGTAGCTACTCTTGGCGGGGTAAGCCGAAATGACGGTCTGCTGGTTGGTGTAGCGGTGGGAGTGCTGATAATATCGTCAATTCTAATACATGAATTGGCGCATGCGGCGGTTGGGATGTTGTTAGGCGCTAAAGTTGATAAAATTATGCTTTCGGTCATCGGTGGGGTGTGTGTCTTTCGCTCCAAGCGTGCCAGCAACTGGCGCGACTTGCTGATTTCATTAGCGGGACCTGCTTCTAACTTTGCGCTCTGGTTTATTTTTAACCTTTCTTTTGAGCAAACCCGCAACCAAAGTTTTCAAACTACTGCTTGGATATATATTTGCTACTATGTGTCCCAAGCTAATCTGCTACTGGCAATTTTTAACCTCTTGCCCGGCTTCCCGCTGGATGGTGGGCAAGCTCTCCGCGCTCTCGTGTTGCTGGTAACTCGCCGCGAGTTATGGGCTGCATGGGCGGTTGCGCTTGGCGGTTTGGGAGTAGGCGGATTTTTTGCTTATATAGTAATTAATGAATTGCAAAGCGGGCAACCTTCTATACTGAATGTCCTTTTATTGGGAATGCTGGGATACTGGATTGTCAGCGCTTCATTAGGGCAATTGCAAAGCGTTCAGCAATTTACCGGACAGGCTATGCGATTCAAGCGTCCAAATGCTGCGCCACCTCCGGAAAAGCAGGAAAGAACCTTAGAAGGAATTCCTGCCGGAGCTTTGGCAAATCGCGGATTTGATTCTACTTTTAGCCCGCGAACCACTATAATTGAGTTTCTAGCGCGAACTTCAAATATACCGGATGGGGTAATGATTCCGGTATTGCGCGATGGCTTTTTTGCCGGAATGTTATCCCGTTCTATCGCTCGCAAAGTTTCGCGTGACCAACAACAATTTACCTATCTTGAGAAAATTATGCTGCCGCGCCGTGACTTTCAAGCGGTTTATGAGGATGATGACCTAGGGATGGCACGCCTTTTGTTACGTGCCGGACGAGGTAAGCCTGTGCTAGTGCTAGACCGGGGCGGTGTATTTGTCGGTTCTATTTCTGCGGCAGAACTGGAAAAAGTTCGTCGGTAAACTTGAAAATGCTGATTACGTCATGTAGGAGATTATGAATGCCTGTTTACGCATATAAGTGTTCACACTGCAACTCAAGTTTTGAACGGTTGCGCGGAATTAGCCAGATTGACACCGAAATGGAATGCCCCGAATGTGGCGCTCAAGGCAAAGCCAAGCGTTTGATTAGCGCTTTTACGGCTTTCTCCAAATCTGATGGCATTACCAGACCCGCCAATCTACAGGTCGGTGGTAATAACGGTGGCGGTTGCTGCAAAGGCGGTGGTTGCGGCTGTCACGGTGGTATATAATTCAGCAATATGGAAAACCCTTTGCTGCTGCTTTTACCTATAATATTGGCATTGTGGGTTGGCTCTTTCTTCTACAACCTGCAATATAGCCGGCGCAAGTTAACTTGGCTTGCTCGCTGGTTGGAAGATTCGCTGGCGATGTTGGGTTCTGATATTGGTAGTCGCTGGTTGAACCAAAATACCCTAAGCATTGAAGTAAAACAGGGCAAGGGGCGTATTCGGGAAGTAGTAATAGTGCTGGGTAGCGTTCGCCGCGAAATCTTTGCGCGTCTGCTTACGCTAGTTCGGGGCGGTAAAGATAGCATGACCATCATGATTTCTATTAATCCACCGCCCCGCCCCGGTACAGAAATAGAAATCTTTAAAAAATCAGACCCCGTACCGCGTCCGGTAATGCTCGGTTTGGGGGGCATGAAGGATTGGGAAGTGCAGGATTATTCACATGGCGCTCCTTATCGGATTGCTTCGCGGCTCGACCAAATAAATGGACTTGCCGAACGGGTTATCACCCTGCTAAATGACGATGGCTATGACATCCGCCGCATATCGGTGCGTCCCACCAGTCCTCATTTGTTATTTGTATTTAATATGGTGAAGCTACCTAAAACTGACGCTCATGACCTAATCCAATTAATCCGAAATCTCATCGAGGAAGTTGCTGACCCACAGCCGCCAAAGCGGACAGGCTATAAGCTTCGGGACAAGCGTACTCCCAAAGAACCCGCTATTCGCGTAAATCCGATGCTCTCGTTGGGCGACCATCATGTACCCGAAAATTACGGCAAACCCGGAGACCCCTCCACAAATTAAAAAGAGGAGAAGGTTTGAGCTTCTCCTCCCTTCAGTTACTAACTTCTTAAAGGCTCTATTTATCCCGCTTCAAAGCGTAATCTGCAATGTTGAGCAAGGCGAGTACAGCCTCATTATCGCTTTGGTCTCTCACTAATTCTTTGGCTTGTTGAATAAAACTCCGCGCTTCTTCGTAAGCAGCTTCAAAAGCGCCGCTGGCTTTTATCAGTTCTACCGCTTGTGCAATATCCTGATCATTTGCTTCCTTGTTCTGGATTACCTTCTTGACGAAATCGGCATCTTCTTTTGAAGCTTTTTCAAAGAAGTTCATGGTAGGTAAGGTCACGATACCCTGTTTAAGGTCTCCACCGGTTGCTTTTCCGGTAACTGCCGCCGGTTGGAAATCAATAACATCATCTACAATTTGGAAAGCCATTCCGACCATATGCCCAAACTGTCGCATGCGGCTAACCAGTTCTTCCTCTGCGCCTCCCATGATTGCGCCCATTTCGCAAGCTGTTGCGAAAAGCGCGGCGGTTTTGCAATATATCCGCTTGTAATAATCCTCGCGTGTCTGCTTCCATTCACGGCTGCTAAAAATTTGAGTCAACTCTCCCTCGCAAATAGCCGCCAAGCATTCAGCAAAAATCCGAACAATAAGAGGGTTGCCGGGTCGCGTGATTAAAATAGCGGATTGAGCGAAAAGATAATCGCCCACCAGAATAACCGTACCACTGCTTAACTGTGAGTTTAGGGTAGCGAAGCCACGCCTTAACAAAGCATCGTCAATCGTGTCATCATGCACCAGCGTTGCGGTGTGCAACATCTCGACTGCTGCCGCTACCTGCCGCAATTTCAGAGCATCAATATTTTCAGGGGTACCCGACACGAGCGCTGAGAGTAGGGTAAGGTGAGGACGCAGGCGCTTGCCTCCGGCATTTATTATCGCTTGTAATAGAGGCTCTAAAAGTGGGAAGTTAAGTGATGCTGCCTCGGTTAAGACTTTGCTTACTTCTTCAATTTCCTCCTCGATACCAGCGAGCAGTTTAGGAGTTTCCAGCCCCTGTAAGCTATTCATAAGCTATACCTTCTTTAATAGATTATATTATTGCGATTTATTAGTAGAAAATGATGATTGCCTATTCTACTTCCGTTTCTAATACCTCAATTTCCGGTTCAGCGAAACCATTCTTATTCGCATCCACGATTTTGGAACTATGACGGGCAGTAGCAAAATTTACCTGACCACCTTTCACCATTTTTTCTAACAAGTGATCACCAAATTGTAATAGCTTGCGCAACATTTCCATTCGCATCAAATAAAAGTCTGCTACCTGCGCTTCCTGTCCACTCGCAACTGCTGAAACTTTCTCCAATGCTTCTATGCTATGGGTCAGTGAGCGTAATATTTGCGAATTTTCCCGCCGTTCGCGTTCCTGCAAAATACCGCTTATGGCTGTCCAGATGTCAGTTTCAGCTTCATAGTAATTTTTGCGATCTGCCCATTTGTAAATTTGACGTACCAATCCCCAGCGTTCAAGCGATCTGATATTTATGCTAACATTGCCCTTACTGCTGTCTAACCGCTTGACCATATCATCTAGGGTAAGAGGCTCAGGACTTAGAAATAGCGCTGCATATAGCTGACCCATCAGGCGATTAAACCCGAAGAAATCCGCCACTCGACCTAGGCTATTTATAAAATCACGAGAAGATTCTTCTAATTGTTCCTGAAGGTTGGCAGAATCAGGTGGGCTGGTAGGTTGATTGATGTCTTGAGCTTTGCTTTCTAACACAGCATATTGCTCCCTGATTGCGCTTGGCATTTTAAAAAGCCCATAAGCAACGGAAAATAAAAATGTTCGCATCGTTCAAAAAATTCTAAACGAATGCAACAAGATAATACCACTTTGTGAAATTCCTGTCAATAATTCCCAGAATCGATGCGGTTTGCCTCACATTGTGAATTTGTGATATAATTATCGATGCTATTTGAAATTTATCGAAAGTCATATGTAAGTTCATGAACAGCGAAACAACAGATTCGGTTGAACATGTAATTCCAACCGAACGCCTACCCGGATTTAATTCTGAAGCTAAGTCAACCTATGTGAATCGCATGTTTGGGCAAATTGCGCCTAAATATGATTTGATGAATCGTTTGATGACTTTTGGGCTAGATCAAGGCTGGCGTAAGGTGGTAGTGCGTGAATCATGCCTTAAACCCGGCGGAATTGCGCTGGATGTAGCAACTGGAACGGGCGACATTGCGCTCGCGCTCGCAGAGGTTGTAGGGCAGACCGGCAAAATAATAGCGAGTGATTTTAGCCTTGAAATGATGCGCCCCGGACCGGGAAAGGCTGACAAAAAAGGTGTCGGCAAGGTAGTACAGTTTATGGCAGCCGATGCCCTTGCCCTGCCTTACCCTGACAACACTTTTGACGCAATTACAACCGGTTTTGCTATGCGAAATGTTTCGGACATTGAACGAGCATTTTCTGAAATGCGCCGGGTGGTTAAACCGGGTGGGCGCGTGATTTGCCTTGAGGTAGCCAAGCCAAAATTTGCGCTGGTAAGGTGGGGACACCAATTGTATTTTAACCGCATAGTACCCATTATCGGGGGTTTTATTAGCGGACATAGGGAAGCTTATACATACCTTCCAGAATCTGCTAAGAATTTCCCTCCACCAGAACAGCTAAAGCAGATAATGGAGAAAGCGGGTCTAAGTAAGGTGCGATTCAAGTTATACGGCTTGGGCGCAGTTGCTATACACGTTGCCTCTAAATAGCACTCATATTTACCTATGTGTGGATAGATAGCACACACCGGCTGATTCGGCGAAGGTGCAGGTTGCCGTGAAAGGAAGCTAACTCCATGCCCATAAATGACCCGGAAATACCCGATATTGTAATAAGAAGACTACCAATTTATGCTCAAACGCTGACCTATTTAGCAAGCGAAGGGGTAACTACTGTTAGTAGCAGTGAGCTTGGAGCAAGAATCGGCGTAACGGCTGCTCAAATTCGACGTGACCTGAGCTATTTTGGTGAATTTGGCAAACAGGGCAAAGGCTATAATGTCCAGTTCTTATTAAACCAAGTTCGAGATATTTTACATCTTGACCACTCTTGGGGAGTGGCATTAATCGGTGTCGGTTTACTAGGCAAAGCAATTGTTCATTACACTGGGTTTAAGGATAAAGGCTTTGAAATAAAAGCCCTTTTCGACTCGGATACCCGCAAACTCGGCGCTGAAGAAATGGGGATGACAATACATCATTTTAGCAAAATCCCTGAAATTATTCCCGATTTGGGGTTGAACGTAGCGATTGTGGCTGTACCTGCCCATAGCGCCCAGCATGTAGTTGATTTGCTGATAAATGCTGGAGTAAAAGCTATTCTCAACTATGCTCCGATTACGGTACAGGTTCCGGCGGATGTGCGCCTTCGCTCGCTAGATCCGGTTGCAGCGCTTCAGAGTATGACTTACTACCTCAGCCCTGACCCCAAAGCGCGTAGCAAAAACGGAAAACACAAATAAGAAACAAAAGGGCGGGCTGCAAAACCCGCCTTTATTTTTACTTGCTTTTTTACTGGTTTAAGCGCAGAGCCAGAAATGGCACCAGCATCTCCTCGCGTGTAAGTCCGCCATGTACCCCTATAAGGAAGTTTAGACGGTCAACCCCTTTAAGCCTTTGCCTAATTTGCCAATTATCCAGCGGGCATAATACAAGGTCACCTATTCGATCTAGGCATTGTTCAGAAGGTACTTTCTGAGGGTCTCCGAAAAGCCCGGCATCCAACGCTTCGTTACGGGTTAGCGCCGCTACTTGCCCATTGAATTTGTCTTCAATGTAGGCACGTGTTCGCTCTAGTACCTCTGTTCCATTACGCAGATGTAAATAGGTAGCGCGACTTTCTCCGGTAGCCGGTGTAATCAGTGCGCTGGTAAGCACGGTGTGTTCATTCAACCACATAATACGATTGCCGAGTCCATGAATTTGCCCATGATCGGCAGTTATAATCAAGAGTACATCTTTGCGCTGCAAACGTGAGAGTATTTCACGATTTAGAGAAAAATCAATCGCTGCCAGTTCTGCTTCATAGTTAGGTTGGAGCGGTCCGTAAGCGTGCGCGGTGGTATCAATAGTGGGTATATAAGCATAAGTATAACTTTTCTGCGTACCATCGGCGGGTAATTGCTCGATTAATTGGCGTATAGTTGCCATTGCATCGGCAGGTGTATAATAACCGTTGTATTTTGTCTTCGACCCCGCAGTGGTGAAACGGCTGATACCCGAATTCTCATAAGCATAATAATTTACTTGCGAAGTTTTGATGCCCTTACGCTCTAGCATGGTAAAAATATTTGGAACAGGTAAAAGCGTATCCGGATTCAGATGCTGTTCGGAAATAGAAAGAGAAGAATCGAAAGCAGCAGCGAAGCGTATCAGGTTCACGCTTACGCCCAAATCTGGAAAGAAGTTACAAGTTCCCATAATGCCATGCTCTTGAGGTGTGCGTGCCGTCGCTACTGAAGTCAGAGCGGTGGTAGTGGTACTGGGATAAACCGAAGTGATGGGCGCATAGAAATTATGTGGGTTTTGAGTCATTTGCTCGAAGTTGGGAACTTTGCCCGCCTTGATTTGGTTTTCTAGCTGGTCATATCCAAGCGCATCTATTAACAATACTACAACATGATTAATTGGGCTTTGTTTCGTCAATTGTTCAAAAGCGTCGCTTATCTCATTGGAATTGTACAGAATCGGGTTATATGCAGGTACAGTTGTGCTATCTGCCCCAAGCAATTTCAAGGCAAGCGCAGGCACATTAGTTAGCCCCAAGCCATCATAACTAGGGCGAACCGCTTGCGAACCAAAAAAATTGGGTAATTGCTGTCTTTGCATCAAGGTTCGTTCCGCAATTTCTTTGAGATTATTCATCAATCTACTCCTGCTCAATTTATCGCGTTTCAATTTTAACGTACGTACAACGGGGCTACCAACTAGAGCCAACTCTAAAGTGAAATTTGAATATTTCTCTATAAAATAGACGAATTTTCAGTCATAGCCACCTTAAATTTAAGCTGAAATTCTGGGTGGCTAAAAATTTGCATGTAAATAGTTCTTCAGGGATACTAGCAGAATACTATAGGGATGTAAATAAATGAGGGTAACAAAAACTACCCTGTAACATCTAGTATAATTAGTAAAATTAGCAAGAGTATTAAAAGCGAGTAGCAAGTATTGAATTTCAAACGAAGTCGTGTCCCAAATTAAACACAGGAGAAGCAGGCACAGGTATTTCTGATGAAAAATAACCATACCTATATCATTGATTTCGATACCACCTTTGTAACAGTGGATGCCCTAGAAGAATTGGCGCGTATTGTATTGAAAAGTAGACCTGACCGCAACGGGCTACTTGACAGGATTAAGCACTTAACCCAACTGGAAAAAGAGGGCGAAATATCTTATCAAGACTCCCTTGCACAACGTACAAGTCTGTTTTTTCCAAACCGAAAACATATAAAGACGCTTGTTACTGCACTAAGCAAACAAATTAGCCCCTCTTTTGCAAGGAACAAACACTTTTTCAAGGAATACGGTGAGCAGGTATATATAGTTTCAAGCGGGTTCAAAGAATATATCGCCCCTGTAGTAGCAGCATACGGCATTAGCGAGAGCCATGTTTTGGCAAACACCTATATTTTTGATGCTAACGGAGATGCTACCGGCTATGATGAAAATAACCTACTCTCTCAAAATCAGGGCAAGGTAAAAGCAGTGCAAGCGCTCCATTTGCAGGGAGAGGTTTATGCAATTGGCTCCCGCTATAGTGATTACCAAATTAAGGAGCGAGCAATGGCAAAAGCCTTTTTCGCCTATACCGAAAGTGTCAGGCGAGAAGGTTTGGTAAAACTAGCCGATTATGAAGCGCCTGATTTTGACGAGTTTTTGTATCGCTTAAAACTGCCTAGGTCACAATCTTACCCTAAAAGCCGGATGAAAGTGCTACTACTTGAAAAAATTGACCAGAGGGCTGCCGAATACTACGAAAAGCAGGGCTATGATGTTAAAACTTACGACCGGGCATTGGGCGAAGATGAACTAATAAACGAAATCAAAAATGTCTCTATAGTAGGTATTCGTTCCAAAACAGAACTTACTCAGGAGGTTCTCAATAACGCTAACCGTTTGTTATCTATCGGGGCTTTTTGTATCGGAACTAACCAAATAAACCTTGAAGCCGCCACTCGCAAAGGCATAGCTGTTTTCAACGCTCCATATAGCAACACTCGCTCTGTAGTTGAGCTTACAATCGGCGAAATTATTATGCTAAGTCGGGACGTGTTTGATAAGAGCCAGAAAATGCACCGGGGTGTTTGGGAAAAATCTGCGGAAGGTTCTCGCGAAATTCGAGGCAAAAAACTTGGACTAATCGGGTATGGCAATATCGGCTCGCAGCTATCGGTGTTGGCTGAGAGTCTAGGTTTGGAAGTATATTTCTATGACATCGTGGATAAACTCGCGCTGGGCAACGCTAAAGTCTGCCGCTCTTTGGACGAACTACTTGAAATAGCCGATATTGTGTCGGTACACGTAGATGGGCGAAAATCCAACCATAACCTTATCGGTGCGCCTGAATTTAAAATGATGAAGCAGGGCGCAATATTCATCAATGCCAGTCGAGGTTCGGTAGTAGATCTAAAAGCTCTGGTAAAAGCTTTAAAGGATAAATCCATTAATGGCGCAGCTATAGACGTGTTTCCCGAAGAGCCGAAAAGTAACAAAGACCCCTTTGTGAGTGAACTTCAAGGTATGCCGAATGTCATTCTGACTCCGCATATTGCCGGAAGCACTATCGAAGCTCAACAAAACATTGCCGATTTCGTTAGCAATAAACTGAGCAATTATGTGGACAACGGCGATACTACCTTGAGTGTTAATTTCCCTAATATCAACCTTCCCACCTTGTTATCCGGTCACAGGTTAATTCATGTACATCAGAATGTACCGGGCATTTTGGCGCGTATCAACTCGATAATGGCAGATAATAACCTGAACATCATCGGGCAGTATTTGAAAACTAACGAAGAGATAGGTTATGTAATTACCGATGTAAGCAGCGCCTACTCTGACAAAGTAGTGCAGGAATTGGTTAGCATTCCCAACACCATAAAATTTAGAGTGCTATTCTAATTGTGTGCCTTCCATCAGGGCGATGGTGGCTGGGGTTCTTTCAAAGCGCGGGCGGTCTGGATATTCTTAGGTAAGGGCAGCCCGTGTGAGATTACTTCTGCCTCAAGCGATGGGTTTATATCTAGGTTTTAGGTAAATCCATCAGATTTGGTAAGTGTTCAGAGTTAGGATAAAGAAGGTTGAAAACCAGCAGGGCGCAACAAAGCCAAGCAGGATTTGAGCGGATTGAGCCAGCGCAACTCCCAAGAGCCAGAAAGACTGCGCGTCCCTGCTCTAGCTCTCCGGCTGCCTCCCATAATGCCTGATAAAAGCTTTGATGTTCCTGCTCACTTGGTCTAACTTTTTCTGATTTTTATAATCGATTACCCTAACATGGAACACTGCCAAGCTGTGAACAGTATTGTCAATCCTCTTTGGTTATGATACTATCTAAAAATTGAGAGAATCCACTTGTTCGGTTAGTTTATAGTATAGGAAATATCATGGGCTGAATCCATGTTTATTCCATTCTGTTTATATAAGTAAATTTCCCCAGCAGCATAAAAATAGGGGTTTTTATTTCAGCTTTTCAATAATCTAATTTGCTTACACTTGTGATAAATAGTTTTACTAAGAATATGTTTTAATCGAGGGATTGACTATGAAAATTGAAGGTAATTATACATTTGAAGCGCCTCGTGAAATGGTTTTCCAGATGCTACAAGACCCTGAAGTTCTTTCTAAAATTATTCCGGGTTGTGAACAATTAACCCTTGTAGGTGATAATGAATACGAAGCCGCTTTGGAAATTAACGTTGGACCTGTAAAAGGGAAATTTAAGGGCAAGGTAGTGCTTTCTGAACTTAATGCTCCTGAGAGTTATAGCATGACCATCAACGGAAACGGCGCACCCGGCTTTGTAAAAGGAACCGGACACATTAAGCTAGAACAGCAAGGCGTGACTACGACTCTGCTGATTTATGAGGGTGATGCTCATGTAGGTGGGCGCATAGCCAGTGTTGGGCAACGTCTAGTTGAAAGTGCCGCAAAAGCTCTTACCAAGCAAAGTCTCGATGGGGTTAATCAATATATCGAAGCTGTAGTTAAAGCCAAAGCTGAAAAAGAAGCCGCGCCCCCGCCAAAAATAGAAGCTCCTACTCAAACTGAATTTGCAATGGGTATGGCTAAGGGTGTGATTTCAGACATTGTTCCACCTAATCGCCGCCCTCTTTATATCGGTGCGGCAATTTCATTGTTCATACTATTCATTATATTACGCTCAAGACAATCCTCAAAAAAGAAGAGAATCCGAAATAGCGACAGCTAGATTCTGAATTTTAACAAGTTCACAGGCTCATACAGTTATGCCCTTAATACTAGATTCTATAATTGAAACGCTGATAGCTGGCTGGAAAATAAAACAGGTCAATATCGGGGTGAACTGGACGCTGGTTGAGGTTATTAACCATGAGGGGGAAACCCGCGCGGGCGTTGCCGCTACTCCCGGTACTGCGGAATTTAAAGCGCAAGCGCAATTCCATTACGGCTTGAACCATTTGGCTATTGAGGATGCGCGAATACTGGCAGGGAAAGTTAGAGAGGTTGAGCCTGTTCAGGTGGCGATAGGGTTGGCAACGCTCAATAGTATGCTTGCTCCAGACCCGGCAACACTTGCCGATATTGATGCCGGCGATTGGCTGGTTGAAAACGCTATCGGGCGTAAGGTGGCAATTGTAGGGCATTTTCCATTTGTGAAAGAACTTGAGCCAATTGCACAAAAGCTGTGGGTGTTGGAACTCGACCCGCGCGAAGGGGATTTGCCCGCTTCAGAAGCTCCCAGAGTGATACCCAACGCCGATTTGCTGGCAATTACCAGTAGCGCTTTGATAAACCATACCCTTGAGGGTATTCTTGCGCTTGTACAACCGGGAACTAAAGTTATTATGCTCGGTCCCTCCACTCCTCTCACTCCCATACTTTTCAAGTTCGGAGTAGATTTGCTATCAGGCGTGCAAGTTTCCGACATGCCCGCTCTAATTGAATCCATTGAAGCGGGCTTATCTTTCCGTAAAATGCGTGGGTTGCGCAGGGTGACTTTGCTAAACTTACTGGATAGCTTGCAGTGCTTTGACGTTTAAACTTTAAATTAATAAGGATAATTTTTAATGAAAGATAGAGCGGCATCCCCTCGATTTCACTATGCTTGGGTCATTGCAATTATTACCTTCCTGACGCTGCTCACAACTGCCGGTATTCGCTCCACTCCGGGGGTGCTGCTTGTTCCATTGGGCGAGGATTTTCATTGGAATAGAGCAACGGTTTCGCTTGCAATCGCCATTAACCTAGTTCTTTTTGGTCTGTTTGGTCCTTTCGCCGCCGCCTTGATGGATAGATTTGGCGTAAGGCGAGTGATGTTAATTGCCTTTGGCACGATTGCCTGCGCTTTATTATTGACTACTATTATGACCGAACCGTGGCAACTTTATATATTATGGGGTGGAATGGTCGGAACATCTACCGGAGCAACTGCTACAGTGCTGGCAGCATTTGTAACTAACCGCTGGTTTGTGAAACAGCGCGGGTTGGTGCTGGGCGTGATGACCGCCAGCAATGCTACCGGGCAACTGGTATTTCTACCGCTGCTGGCAACCCTGATTACCTCGTTTGGTTGGAGGGCAGCATCGTGGACTACCCTAACTGCAATAATTATTTTATTTCCGCTAGTTGCCATATTCATGCGGAATCGCCCTTCCGATAAAGGTTTAAAAGCTTACGGGGCTGAACCGGATGCCGTAGAACCGGAAAGAAGCGTCGGAAACCCTTTTGCAAACGCTATAAACGGCTTGTTGCGTGGCTTACGTTCGCGCGATTTTTGGCTTCTTTCCGGCAGTTTTTTTATTTGCGGCGCTACCACCAACGGGCTTATCGGCACACATCTGATTCCTGCCTCGATGGATCATGGCATATCGGAAGTAACTGCTGCGAGTTTGCTTGCGCTTATCGGTATCTTTGATATTATCGGCACCACCGCTTCAGGTTGGCTCTCAGACCGAGTTGATAATCGCGTGTTGTTGGCGTGGTACTATGGCTTGCGAGGTCTCTCGTTGCTTTTCTTGCCTTACGCTCTAGGTACAGGCTTTCTGTCGCTGGCAGTATTTATCGTATTTTACGGGCTGGATTGGGTCGCTACAGTACCGCCCACCGTTCGCTTAACCGCCGATATTTTTGGGAAAGCCAGTGCCGCCGTAATTTTTGGCTGGATATTCGCTGCACACCAACTAGGCGCGGCTTTTGCTTCTTTTGGGGCAGGCACGCTTTACACAATTTTGGGCGATTATCAAGTTAGCTTCTTGTTGGCGGGTCTTTTATCGCTTATTGCTTCGGGTCTGGTAATCAGGATTGGGCATAAGTCAGGAAAAATCCCGCCTACCCCTAAAGAAGTATCCCAGCAAGCAGCCTAATTTAAATTGCTCAGATTAAAAACAATGCACTTAAAACTTGTACTTGCAACATTTATCTGTTTATTTTTGCTATTGGGCTTTAGCCGGGCAAGTGTGGCAAATGCCCATTCCGGCTTTCTTCGCTCTGACCCTGCCGATAATTCAATTCTCGTAACTGCCCCGGATATGATTAATATTTGGTTCAGCGAACCGATTCGGTTGATTCGCCCCGGTGTGACCGTTTTCTCCCCATCCGGGAATAAAATTGAAACCGATGTGCCTGTAATCGAGGGGCAGAAAGTTACGGTTCCTCTAAAGCTCACCCAGAATGGGACATATCGGGTGGTTTGGCAAGTTATATCCGAAGATACTCATCCGGTTCGGGGCAGTTTTAGCTTTAGTGTAGGTAATCAAAGCTCGCAATTGTCAGGAAATTCGGCTGAATTTGGCTCGGTTTCATTGCTAGGCTTAGGCTTGCAAACCTTATCACGTTGGTTGCACTTTCTCGGTTATGCGCTCGGCTTTTTTCCTATATTATTTGGACTTTTCGCGCTTAAAAACCGAACAGAACAAGCAGAAAAGATAATATGGCGACTTGTAAATTCAGGAATATTATTGCTGGTGGTGGCGGAACCGCTGGCATTATTCGGACAGAGCGCCAGCCTTGATGAATCTCAGATTTTCGACAGCATAACCATTGGAGATATTCTAGCTTCAAATTTTGGGCGTGTCTTGGGGCAAAGGCTAGGCGCAGCCTTACTGTTATGGGTGCTGGTTAGCGTGGCAAGGCAAGGAAATACGGCAGCTAGAAGCGCGATTTTGGCAACAGGTATTGTTTTAGCGGTGGCAGACGGGCAATCCAGCCATGCGATTAATTTCGGGATAGCCGGATTGGCTATAAATACCTTGCATTTGTTAGCAATGGGCGTATGGGTAGGCGGTCTTTTCACGCTCATTGCTATTTGGCGATTAGCGGAAATAGCTTCTCAACGCCAGTATATAATCAAGCGTTTTGGAAGGTTAGCTGCCCTTGCTGTGCTGGTTCTGGTGACTACCGGAGTTACCAGCAGCATCCTCCAAACATATAAGCTTGAAATTGAAAGTAACTATGGCAAGACCTTAATTTTAAAGCTGCTTGTTTTTGTTGCTGCCATTTTCATTGTATTTGCAGGATTACGTGCCAGCCTGTTTCTGCGATGGCGCTGGTGGTTGGTGGAAGGGTTAGCGCTTGCTTCTATTCTGTTTATTGCGGGCTTGCTGGTATCGCTTCCGGTAGGTTAATCAACAGAATTTTAGCTTGTAACAATAAAAATGAACCTAGATATAGAGACAAGGGGTTTAAACCCCTTGCCTGAATCATATCATTAGAAGCCTAATTTATTAGCATCCCGTCTTTCATATTTACCTGACGGTCACACCTAGCTGCAATATTTGGGTCGTGTGTGACAATACATACGGTTAAACCGAGTCGGGCGCGTAAATCGCTTAATAAATCAAGGATTTCCTGCCCTCTTTGGCTGTCCAAGTTCCCCGTTGGTTCATCGCCTAATAACAACGCGGGTTGGTTAGCCAATGCTCTGGCAATGGCAACACGCTGTTGCTCGCCACCGGATAATTGAGTAGGCTTATTATTGAGACGATTGCTTAACCCCACCAAACCCAACAACTCGCGAGCGCGTTCTTCCGGCTTAAACTGAGCTTTTTTATCAAATTGAACCGGAAGCATCACGTTTTCCAATGCGCTTAGAGTAGGCACAAGATTGAAGAACTGGAAAACGAAGCCTATGGTGCGGTTTCGCACTCTAGCAAGTTGTTTTTCTTTGAGCTTGCTGATATTCTGCCCGGCAATCAAAACCTCACCGGAAGTTGGCACATCTAACCCGCCAATAATACCAAGCATAGTGGTTTTGCCTGAGCCGCTCGCGCCGACTATTGCCACCATCTCCCCCTGTTTTACCTGAAAGTTTGCCTCATGCAGAATGGTAAGATTTTGGTCGCGGCTCAAGCGTACAGTTTTAGTAATGTTGCGGCATTCTACAATGGTAGCACCCAACCCATTAGTGGGCATTTGTGCCACCTGTTTATTTATCTCTAAATTACTCATGTGTTAAAGATTACTCCCTTCTATCTTCCTATAACTTGAATGCTAATTATTCGTAACGCAACACTACCATTGGTTTTTCTTGCGCGGCGCCCCAAGCGGAGGCAATTGTCGCCGATACTGCCAGAACCAACGCTAAACCAATCATTCCAAAGGTAATGAAGGGTGAAATATCCAGCACTGCCGGGTTGTCTGCCGTACCAAACAATTGCACCACAAATATTGCAAGCGTGGTTGACAATATAATCCCAAATAACCCACCCAGAAAGCCCACGATGATACTTTCCAAGTTGATGATAGCTAAAACCCGATTGTTATCTGCGCCGATGCTTTTCATTACGCCCATCTCGGTTCGGCGATCTAGCACTGCTAACGCCACATTGTTAGCAATTAGCACTGCTCCGGCAATCAAGCACAGAAACGCCAGCAATACCGGGAAAGCGGTAAAGTTATCCAGCAACTGATTAAATATATTGGTAATGAAGGATAAATTGGTGACATTTGCGCCGGGGAAAGTAGTCTGAAAATACTTTTCTGCCTGGTCAACCTTCCCCTGCGAAATGGTAAGCGCGTACTGGAATTGGTGCGCTGGTAGCTGTCCCACTCGGTTATAAGTAGTTACGGCAGAGCCAATGTTAACCAAAAAGCTCTTATTTTCAAATATACCGGTAATCGTAAGGCTAAGTTCTTTGCCGCTGAAATCTTTATACACCAGTTTGTCACCGATTTTCAGGTTAAAGGCATCCTGAACTTGGTTAGAAATGGTTACTTCATCGTCTTTTTCATAGAGCTTGCCCTCTTTTAATTTAGCCAGTCCCAGTAAATCTTGGGTACTCATCCCGCCGATTAGTGACATATCGGGAACGCCGATATTGAAAGGATTACCCTGCTGCTGGTTTGAAGTCTCGTCAGCAGCATCCTTTTTAACCTTAGCGGCAATTAGCTCATCTGCGGAAGTGTTGCCCCCACTTGTCCATTGCACTTTTGCATAGGTGAAAACAAGCTGTTTCTCCAGACCCGGAACTTGCTTATTCTCGATACTTTTTTGAATTGCTTGACTCTGATTATCGTTAGTTACCTGAACCTGAAGGCTATAGCCAAAGCTCTTTTCCAGCGTTGCTTTAATGGTATCTTTCAGGCTACCCGCTAATATCAGCACGAACGACATCGCGAAAATGCCGACCAACATAACCAACACTGTAATTGCGCTCTTGGCACGATTACGGCTCAGGTTGCGCCTCGCCATTTTATAATTTAAGCCGAATGGCAAAGGGAGTTTGCCAACCACCCACAATATGCCAGAAAATATCAGTATCAGAATGGCACAACTTACCAGCGTACCAAATGCCATCAGTACGCCTTGCAGCAGTTCTCCTTTGAGAATAACGCCTGCCATTAAGCCCATTACAACTGTCATCACCAGAATGATGCCAATAGTAGCCCAAATTGAAATGCGGGGTAGGGCGTTGGTTTTTTGTCTTAATACCTGAGCGGGTGGTATTTTGCTGGCAGAATAAGCGGGTAATAACCCGAATACAATTGCAGTAATGATGCCAACCAAAAAGCCCATAATTATCGGATTTAAGTAAACCCTGTACTCCAATGAGCGGTTTACAAACCCTTCGGCTGCTCGGCTGGTTATTAACGCTAACAATTCACCCAGAATGATGCCAAAAAAGCTACCGATGAAACCAAGAATCGCCGATTCAATTACAAAGATTTTTACGGTTTGTCCGGCTTCCATTCCAATGGCTTTTATTGTGGCAATTTCTGTGCTACGCCGCCCTACTACCACCAGCATAGTATTTACCACACCCACGCTACCGATTAGCAAACTTATCAACCCGACATAGCTCAACAAGGTGCTTATGCCGTCCGATGCCTGTTTTACCTGATCGTTTATTTCGGCGCTGGTAGTAGCTTTAAAGCGTGGTGAAAGCGCTTTGACCGCGTCACGCGCTTTGTTATCTGCTGCTTCATTGCTTGCAGTTTTCACAAATACAGTGTTGGGCATTACATTTTCTGGGCTAAAGAGCAATTTAGCAGTAGCATTGCTCAAATAATTGTAGCCAAGAAATTCTGCCTGATTGTCCGGGCTTTTTGCTTTACTATTTAGAATACCCACTACTTCGATTTCAGTGGTTAAATCCCCCGTAGCTTTAACCTTATCTCCTACTTTAGCATTGATGCTACTAGCCATTTTGCTGTTAATGACTATCTGAGCGGGTTTTAGTAAAACATCCTTTAAGGATTTACCGGCAGGAGCTTCCAAATCAACTTTACCATAATAAGGATATTTAGTAGGGTCAATAATAAACGAACTATAGAAACTACCAAATTCGCTACTTTTGCTCCCATCCGGTTTGAAAATGGTGATGCCTATACCGTTTCCAATCCAGTAGGTGTAATCAAGGATTGTGCCAGCTTGTTTGAGGGCATCAAATTTGGAAAGCTCTTCTGTGGAGAAAGTATTTTGGCGGTTAGTGACAACCACATCTGCCCCAGCTTGCGCTTTCGCATCTCCAGAAATGGAGTCGCTGATGGCTTGCCCAGTAGTTTGAAGCGCTACGATAGCAGCCACACCCACTGCAATACACAAGATTGCAAAAAATGTGCGCTGTCCACCGCGCCAGATAGAACGCCAAGCATATTTGAAATAAAGGGTTAGTGTTTGCATTAATAGCCTTTCCTGTTTTCAAACCCAACGACATGACGATTAATTCTCCGGCTGAAGCATTTCATCATTGTACTATAAAAAAATTTATAGTTAACCCAATGTACTTTATAGTATAAAACGCTCCTGCTAAAAATTATGCGACGAAAGACCAATTTCATGTTCATTTAACGCGCGTTCTTTGGTTTGACAAAAATACTCGGCAAATTGTTTCAGATGTTCCCAAATGTAAGAGAGATTTTAGTTGACATAATTAAAATGCACATGCTTTTAAAATATAAAAGAGCAAGCATGTTATTAGCTTGCTCTCAAAGAATCTTTAAAGAAGGTTGTACCTTAGCGTTTTTTTACAAGGAACCAAGCTGAAGGCAATACTACTGCTGCTAATACCATCTTTACAGCATCAGCCAGTAAAAACGGTAAAATCGCGCGAGTAAAAGCAAGCTCAACCCCAAAGGTTAGGGAGTACCAAAAACCGCCCATCACCAGAATTATCAGGTTGCCTATCAGCATTGCCAGAAAAGAGGTGGTAAAGCGTTTATCCCAGCCTTTTTCAGCCAGCCAACCTATTATAAAAGCGGAAACAGCGAACCCGAAAAGATACCCCGCCGTAACGCCGGTTAGGGCAGAGAAGCCGGAATTACCGTTGGCAAAAAAGGGCAGACCCAACGCGCCTTCCGCCAAATATAACCCAACTGCGGCAAGCCCACGTTTGCTTCCAAGTATTGCCGCTGCCAGCACTACAATCATGTTTGAAGCCACAAACGGCACTTCACTGATAGGCGGTATATAGAAACGCACCTGTGCTGCTAAGGCTATCAACAGGCTGAAGCCTACTATTAGGCTCGCTTCTCTGACCCATACGAGCCGTCTTGAGGTGGGTATTAAATCTGAGAATGTTACAGGTCGGGCTGTAACTAATTCATTCCCTTTGCTGTTAGGAACTTGCATTTTGTGGTTTCCTTCACTTAGTTGTTATTGAGTGATTTCCAACTTACTTTCAGACTCTGAGACACCTGCTTCATCAAAGGTAGCCATTTCCTCCAGTGTTCTTGTGGCAGCTTCAATCACGCTCATGGCAATTGCCGCCCCAGTACCTTCACCCAAACGCAGGTTAAGATTTAACAAGGGGCTTAACTCCATATGTTCCAGCATTGCCCGGTGACCAATTTCAACCGAGTTATGAGCAGAAATTAGATAGCTACTTACCGGTGGATACCATTCGGTAGCAATCAAGGCGGCAGCGGTACTAATAAAACCGTCTATAACTACAGGTATTTGTGCCGCTGCTGCCCCAAATATCAATCCGGTCAAACCGGCTATTTCAAACCCACCCACTTTTGCTAAAACATCCAGTGGGTCGGATTTATCGGGTCTATTGGTTTCAATAGAGCGTTCGATCACACCTATTTTACGCGATAAACCGGAATCATCCAAACCGGTACCGCGTCCTGTAACCATGCCTACGGGAAGTCCGGTAAACGTAGCTACAATGGCGCTGCTTGGTGTTGTATTACCGATACCCATATCGCCGGTTCCAACCACATCAAGCCCTTTCTCCGCTTCTTGACGGGCTATTTCAATTCCGGCAAGTACCGCTTTTAAGGCTTCGAGCCTAGTCATAGCCTGACCAGTCATCATATTACGAGTGCCATAGCCAATTTTTCGATTTAATAAGCCGGGATGCTCCGGTAAATCGGTGGCTACCCCTAAATCTGCTACTACTACTCTCGCCCCAACCTGACGCGCCAGCACATTAATCGCAGCGCCGCCCCGTAGGAAATTAAACACCATTTGAGGGGTGACTTCAGAAGGATACGCGCTTACGCCTTCACTTACCACGCCATGGTCGCCAGCCATTAATACAATGCACTTCCTATCAACTTTGGGGTGCGGGTTTCCGGTGATACCGGCGAGTTTTACAGTAATTTCTTCGAGTCTTCCAAGACTGCCGGAGGGTTTGGTTAGGCGTTCTTGTCTAGCGCGTACTGCCGCCATTGCCTCTTTATCCATAGGCTTAATAGCGGCTAAAGTTGCTTCAATTTCCCGTTTCAAGCTCTCTTCCATTGTTCAGTTTCCTCTCATTTCAGGTATGCTATCATAAATTATTGATACCTTACAAGAGGAGTACGAGAGTAGGAAATGCTTAAAGCACAATCCAAAATCAACAACAAATCATCCCCTTGTATTTTAAAGTGGGTGGAAGTATTGCTATAAAATTCTGAGGTGGGGATTGAGCTAATTTGAGCCAATTTCTTACTGACGTGCCCTTTCTCGCGAAGGTCAACACGGTCTCTTGAGGGCAGGCGTTCTGGCTTGAGGCAATTAATACCTCTTACAGCAGCGGGACTGCGTCGGAGTTGCACCGATCTTTCCCTGTGTACTCTTTGCTAATATCGAATAAATTAGCGCAAAAAGAGTCCCTCAATCTATTTTTTTAATATAATCAGGTTAAGTCTAACAGTATATCCAAAAATAGTAAGTAATTTGCACTACCATATCAGTGTAGTTGCAGGAAAAGATGGAAATTAAGGCTTTGGCAATCTCACTGTGGTGGAACCACCCACAAACTTGGTACATTTTTTATTATTTGAACGGTGCAAATCTAGGCGAGTTCGTCCAACACTTCTAATCCAGCGTCCGGCAGGTACACAGTCTGCATATGGTATCTTTAGATATTGCCCAAGACACCATAAGGCATTATTATCACTCACGTCATTACTTACTTCATTGGTGGATTCTAAATGAGTAAGAAATTTTGTGATAAAATCTTCAAGCGTTTTTCCTGTTTCCCCCTGATATGCTTGCGCTTGTAATGTGTGCAAGTATTCATTAGGAGAACAACCTACTTCTAATTGTTTTCTGCCTCCTATTGTCTTTCCTAGACCTTGTTGCGGCATAATGGGGGAACTTTCAACTAATCCCACAGACCAACCTGCAACCGCGCAAATCTGCCCATTATTTACTACTTCTAATTTGGTCAGTCCCTTATGGGTGCTTGAATAGGCTTGCGGAAAATATACAAGTTCGTCTGTGTCTAGAGCTTGTTTTAAGGTTTCCCATACCCACACATGTTTTTCTTTATTGACGCGAACAGCTACTAAAGGGTCAGATGGAGAAAGTCTGGTTTGATAAATTTCCCTCGCATGTTTAAGAATAGCTGCTTTTAGTCGGTCAATAAGAAGGGCTGTTGGCATTGCTAGGGGTGTTAATTCTAAATTATCAAACCCTTGTGGAACTTTTCTGGATACAAGTTCTCTATTTTGAGCAAATAGTTCTATAACCTGCTCTTGGGTTGGAATGGGATACTCTTTTCCATCAATTCCAAGCGCCCCAAGATTTTGGGAATTTGGAAGAAGCGTGAGAATACCGGAGCGGTTTAAGGCGTTAACACAACGGACATATTCCCTTTCAACAGGAAATAATTGCTCTGATGGAGGGGAGCTTTTCATGTGCGATGTGTCTATAGATTGCTTTACCATACCCCATATTACCATTTTTTTGTCTAGTACAGAAAATTCTAAATAAAGCGCAAGAATAAGCTGTGGCTGCGACATCGAAAGTGGGCAAAAAAAAACGGCAGGAATACGCCTGCCGCCATCGAATTATTACTTAGGGGTTACTTTGCTTTTCAGTTTTAGCTTCATTGCACGGCTACCCGGAGTTTCATTGCCTATATCAAAGGTAGCGCCAATCTTGCCATCTTTATCGGCGAATGTCACTACTCCGGCAATTTCAATTTCCACTTCGGTTTCGCCGCTTACTCCTGCGCCAACTTGCTCCAATACACTGCTGACAAGCTCGGCGAGACTAATTTCAGGATGCGTTTCTTCCTTTTCAGTTTCGGCTTGTCGCATTATTCCGACACCGCCTTTTTTCTTTTCTTCCGGTTTGCCGGTTAAAACTGCAATTTGAATGCCCATCGTAATTTATCGCTCCTTTTTAACTATAATTCGTGCTATATTAAAGCCCGGTGTCCGCCATTATAGCATAGGCTGAATTTAACCGGGCTACTCATTGTGTTAGAGTCGTATAAGATTTAGGAAGGGTGATACACCCCGAATACTCCGCGCAAAGTATTGCAAATCTCACCAAGTGTTATTAGGTTTTCAACGCAATCAATTATATAAGGCATCAGGTTATCGGTACCTTCCGCCGCAGTTTTCAAGGCTTCCAACTTGGCTGTAGCAACCTCACTATTACGGCGGGCTTTTAGCGCATTCAGGCGTGCAATTTGCTCATCACGTAGAGCCGGATTTAACTTCAAGCGATCCACTGTGGCGGTTTCATCAATCGCAAATTTGTTAACGCCCACAATTATACGTTGTCCGGTTTCTACTTCTTCCTGCCACCGATAGGCTGCATCCTCTATTTCGTGATGGAAGAAGCCCCGATCTAGTGCCTTGAGAGTACCGCCCATCTCATCAATTTTATCGAGATATTCCTGAGCTTTTTGCTCAATTTCGTCCGTAAGCGCCTCAACCATATAGCTACCCGCCAACGGGTCAATCGTGTCGGCAACGCCACTTTCATAAGCCAGAATTTGCTGAGTGCGTAGGGCTATACGAACTGCTTTTTCGGTAGGTAGCGCCAACGCCTCATCCATACTGTTGGTGTGTAGGGATTGAGTTCCACCGAGTACAGATGCCAATGCTTGAAGCGTAACCCGTACAATATTGTTTTCAGGTTGTTGTGCGGTTAGCATAGAACCGGCAGTTTGGGTGTGGAAACGAAGCATCCAACTCTGAGGGTTCTGTGCCTTGAAGCGGTTACGCATAATTTTCGCCCATAGCCGCCGGGCAGCGCGAAATTTAGCTACTTCTTCAAAAAATTCGTTATGGGCGTTGAAGAAGAAGCTAAGGCGTGAAGCAAATTTATCAACATCCTGCCCGCTGGCAATCGCCGCTTCCACATAGGCAATGCCATTAGCAATGGTAAAAGCTACTTCCTGTACAGCGGTGCTTCCGGCTTCACGAATATGATAACCGCTGATACTGATGGTATTCCAGTTCGGTACTTCGTTGGTGCAGAAGGCAATCATATCGGTAATCAGGCGCATGCTTGGGCGAGATGGATAGATATAAGTGCCGCGTGCCACGTACTCTTTGAGGATGTCGTTTTGGACTGTGCCGCCAATTTTATTAAGCGGTACTCCGTTCTTTTTGGCTACGGCGATATAGAGCGCCAACAACACCGATGCGGTAGAGTTAATGGTCATTGAGGTGGTAATTTTGTCGAGCGGCAAGCCGTTTAGCAAAACTTCCATATCATCCAGTGAGCAGATACTCACCCCGACTTTTCCCACTTCACCGTCCGACATTGGGTGGTCCGCATCGTAGCCCATTTGGGTAGGCAAATCAAACGCTACTGAGAGACCAGTTTGCCCCTGACCTAACAGGTAATGATAACGTTTGTTGGATTCTTCCGCGCTTCCGAACCCGGCGTACTGGCGCATTGTCCAGAACCTGCCGCGATACATGGTTGGTTGCACTCCACGAGTGAAAGGATATTGCCCCGGATAACCTAGTTCTTTCTCGTAATCCTGCTTTTGCAGGTCTTCAGAAGTATAAAGTCGTTTTAAGGCTAAGCCACTGTTAGTCTGGAAATTTCCTTTGCGTTCGGGAGATTTCTTCAAGACCGGTTTTACCGCTTGTTCTTCCCATTGTTCTTTTTTACTGGTAATTTCGTTAGAGGCGGACATCTGTATGCTCCTACCAAGGTTAACTTTTGACCCAGCCTATTTATCGAAAAAATGCAGGTGTTAGCCCTGCGGAGTCAATAAGTTTCTTAAAAATAGTTATTCTAGGATAAGCAGGGCTTTGTTTTGTTCGACAGTCTGCCCTGCGCTAACTAGAATTTCTTTGATAACGCCTTGACGAGGCGCTTTCAATTCATTTTCCATTTTCATGGCTTCAAGCACTATTAATCGTTGTCCTTGTTCCACCTGGTCTCCCGGTTTTACACCTACTATAGTAACTAGACCGGGCATTGGCGCTTTAATTTTGATTTCACCTGATTCTATTGCTGATGCTTGCGTCAGGCTTGCGAAACGATGCTGACGCTCGGTCTCAACGCTTATAGAATAAGGCTGCCCATCTATTGATACTTGATAATCCGTACCTTCGCGGGTGTTCATATAAACTACGTGCGATTTATTATCTACCAGCATCGAATAGTGTTTGTTTCCAATTACACGGGTAAAATCAACCGCCCACTCTCGCCCATCCGGTAATTTTACAGTAGTATTCCCGGTGGAGTCGGTAATTACTTCAAGCCTGAATTCCTGATCGCCTGCTTTGCAATAATATATCATATGCTTTTTCCTGACTAGAAGTTCAAATACCGCTTATAGTTAACCGCGCCGCAGCACTTCGCGCCGCGCTACTTCTTTCCATCCAGACTTATCAACATTGCCGTTTACAATTGAATGTGCGACACCTTTACCCTGCCGCTCTTCGTTTTGCACGGTTTCTTCTATCAAGGCTCCGGCAATCGCCGCTAGAACAGGTTCAATCGGACGATATTGCGGATCAGGTTTTAGCGCCGGGTTGGTTTCCAATGAAGTGGTATAAAATTCCCCACTCAAGAAAGCTTCGGAAGCCAGCAATTGTTGATGGAAAGGTATGGTGGTTTTGATACCATACAGACGATATTCGCGCAACGCCCGTTGCATCCGCTCAATTGCTTGCAAACGATTATTACCGTAGGTTATTAATTTTGAAATCATTGGGTCGTAATAGAGTGATACTTCATAGCCATCGAAAACGGCGCTATCAAGCCTCACGCCCGGTCCATTGGGTGACACGTTGCGCTCAATTATACCAATGGATGGCAGGAAGTTATTAAAGGGGTCTTCCGCAGTGATTCGGCATTCGATAGACCAGCCTTTAAGAATAATGTCTTCTTGCTTGTAACTGAGGGGTAAGCCTGATGCTATTTTCAATTGTTCGGTAACAATATCAACCCCAGTGATTAGCTCGGTAACAGGATGCTCAACCTGAAGGCGAGTATTCATTTCCATAAAGTAGAATTTTTTGTCGTTGGTAACGAGGAATTCAATCGTACCAGCATTGACATAGTTCGCTTTTTTCGCAGCGGCTACTGCCACTTCGCCCATACGTTTGCGTAAATCATCGTCAAGCGCCATTGAGGGAGCTTCTTCCAGCATTTTTTGATGGCGGCGCTGCATGCTACACTCACGCTCTCCAAGATAAATAGCATTTCCAAAAACATCTGCTATTATTTGGATTTCAACGTGTTTGACGTTTTCCAACAATTTTTCGATGTAAACGCCACCGTACCCAAAGGAATTAGCGGCTTCGCGGGTGGCAGCGCCGAATGCCGACTCGATTTCATCCGAGCTACGCACTACGCGCATGCCTTTGCCGCCACCGCCCGCAGCGGCTTTAATTAATACAGGATAACCAATTTCGTCTGAAATACTTTTCGCTTCTGCCGCAGTTTTCGCTTCTGCATCTGTACCCGGAACGAGTGGAACACCCGCAGCACGTGCCAGTTGTTTTGCCATTACCTTGTCGCCCATATTTCGGATTGCAGCAGCAGGTGGTCCGATAAACACTAACCCAGCTTCTACACAAGCCTCGGCAAATTCTGCTCGTTCAGATAAAAAACCGTAACCGGGATGGATAGCATCTGCCCCTGATTTTTTTGCCACGTCAATTATTCGGTCAATCCGCAGATAACTATCTCTAGCGGGGGCAGGTCCAATCAGATAGGCTTCATCAGCATAACGGACGTGAAGACTTTTACGGTCGGCTTCGCTGAAAACTGCTACAGTGGCAATACCGAGGTCACGGCAGGCTCGGATAACTCTGATAGCAATTTCGCCACGGTTGGCGATCAGCACTTTTTTCAACATCTCTGCTCTACCTCGAGTTTAGACTATGAGCGCGGCTATTACCTCTTACCGCAAAGCAAATGTAAGTGTTTAGACCCGTGAAAAATAGCTTTTAAGGGGGTCATAACAATAGTCACATTATCAACTATTTGGGCTAAAATTGCAAAGCAGATTTAGTGTAGTGCAGGGCTTTTCAGAGAATAATATTTTTTACAATTGCCGAACCTAGCATATTGGCAACCTATAAAATTTCAGAAGTGGCAGCAAGCTCAAATTGTTAAATCTTGAATCGCCCTAGATTGTCAAGCTGACCTCTTTATTTTGAGGGCAAAAGTTGCTATGATTGGCAGCAAATATCACAAGGAGAAAAGTTCTGTAATGAGCAACCAACTTGACATAAATACTAAAGTCGCTGACCCGGTGCTGCAATTTGACGACATGCGTCTGCGCCAGATTTCTGCGCCCGTACCCGAAGCCGAGTTTGATGGCGCGTGGCTGCGCGATTGGGTGGGGCGATTGGATTACTCACGGATAAAGTTTGGCGGTATCGGCATTGCTGCGCCACAGGTGGGGCTATTTTTGCGGTTGGTGGCACTTGCGATTCCGGCGCACGAGCGGGTGGGTTTTGGGCAGGTAGCAGAAATGCCGCTGCACGCGCTGGTAAACCCGCAAATAGTGTGGTATTCAGAAGATAAGCGCAGAGCCGCCGAGGGTTGTCTATCGGTTAAGGGTTATGAGGGCTTTGTGGTGCGTCCCGGCAAAATCGGGGTGGTGGCGTACAGCCCGGAGGGTAAGCAATTGGAGTTTGAAGCCGATAGTCTTTATGCCCGCGCTTTGCAGCATGAAATTGACCATTTGGATGGTATCCTCTACCCTGACCGAATTACTGCTTTGCGCGACCTTCGCAAAGTTTCGCCCGTTGCGCCGGATGACCCGGTACTGAATTTTAACAAGCTCATTCCCCGCTCTGAAACTGGAATAGTGCTGTAATAGAAAAAGCCCGGATTCTCGTCCGGGCTTTCTGGCTAGAATTACTGTGGACTACTGCTGCTGGTAGTCCACCGCAAAATTGCTAATTCTTGGTGTTGTCTCCGTCTGCTTCGGTCTTGTACATATTTGCTAGGTTCTTGTAGAACTGCCAGCGTTTTTTAACGTCGGCATCGGCTTGTTTCAGCATTTCGGCTGCTTCTTCCTTTTGCCCGTTATTAGCCAATACCTGATAGCGACCCTCGTTTTTGCTGTATTCCTCAAAGGTGGTGGTTGGGTCTTTGGAATCCAGTAGGAACGGGGTTTCGCCCAACTCTGCCTTTTCAGGATTGAAGCGGTAGATGGGCCAATCGCCTGATTGTACTGCCAGTTTCTGCTGCTCCAGACCTTTACGCATATCAATGCCGTGAGCAATACAATGAGAGTAAGCGATGATAATAGCGGGTCCATCGTAGGCTTCGGCTTCTAGGAAGGCGTTGAGTGTTTGCTGGTCGTTTGCGCCCATTGACACACGCGCTACATAAACCGAGCCGTAGGACATCGCCAACAAGCCGAGGTCTTTCTTGGGTTTGGCTTTGCCCTTTGAGGCAAATTTGGCAACTGCCGATAGCGGGGTGGCTTTGGAAGCCTGACCGCCGGTATTGGAATAGACTTCGGTATCTAGCACCAGTACCTTGACATTGCGACCGCTTGCCAGCACATGGTCGAGACCGCCGTAACCGATGTCATACGCCCAACCGTCGCCGCCGACAATCCAAACGCTGCGCCTTACCAAGATGTCCGCCAGAACCGACAGGTCTTTCATATAAGTATAACGGCTATCCTCTAGGCTGGTAACTTCCAAAACGGGCTGTAGCTTCTGCTTGAGCAGTTCTACCCGCTCGCGCTGTTCCTTCAAGCCCAATTCCCCAGACTGATCGGCTTTTAGCAAGCCTTCTACCAAGTCGTCGCCAAGCACGTCCGCCAGTTTTGGCAGAAGTTCTTGCACGTATTCAAGCTGTTTGTCCAGAGCTAAGCGCATGCCCAACCCGAACTCAGCGTTATCTTCAAACAGCGAGTTCGACCATGCCGGACCGCGCCCTTGACGGTTGTATGACCAAGGAGTGGTGGGGAGGTTGCCGCCGAAGATTGAAGAACAGCCGGTGGCGTTGGCGATGTGCGACCTGTCGCCGAACAACTGAGTTAGCAACTTGATGTAAGGCGTTTCACCACAACCGGAGCAAGCACCCGAAAACTCGAAGAGCGGTTGCAGCAATTGCGAGTTCTTGATTGAGCCGAAGGTTAGGCTGGTGCGATCTACTTCCGGCAAGGAGAGGAAGAAATCCCAGTTCGCTTTTTCCGGCTCGCGCAAAGGCAGTTGGGGCGCGAAGTTGAGGGCTTTGCGTCCGGGCTGTTTCTTGTCTTTCACCGGGCAAACTTCGATACATAGCGCACAACTGGTACAATCTTCTGGCGCAACTTGCAAGGTGTAGAGTTTATCGCCGAATTCTTTGAAACGCGCTTCTGTACTCTTGAAGGTAGGGGAGGCACTTTCCAGCAAAGCGGGGTCATACACTTTCTGGCGAATAGCGGCGTGAGGGCAAACCATTACGCATTTGCCGCATTGGATACAAATGTCCTGTTCCCACACTGGCAAATCGGTGGCAAGGTTGCGCTTTTCCCATTGGGATGAACCGCTTGGGTAAGTGCCATCTATAGGCATTGCCGATACCGGCAGGGCATCGCCTTCCAGCGAAATCATCTGTCCTAGCACATCGCGCACGAAATCTGGAGCGCCTGCTACTACCGCATCACGAATCACCAACGAACCGGATACTTCGGTTGGCACTTGCACTTCTCGCAGATTGGCAAGAGTTTGATCTACCGCAAGGTAGTTCTTCTGCACAACCGCTTCACCACGCTTGCTGTAGCTCTTTTTGATAGATTCCTTGATTTTGGCAATTGCTTGGTCTTTAGGAAGCACTCCACTCAGCGCGAAGAAGCAGGTCTGCATAATGGTGTTGACACGACCGCCCATGCCGGTGTCGCTGGCTACTTGCTGCCCGTCAATTACGTAGAACTTGAGTTTTTTGTCAATTATTGCTTGCTGAGTCTTGACCGGGATGTAATTCCAGACTTCTTCAGGCCCGTAGGAGGTGTTGAGTAGGAATACGCCACCCTGCCGAGCGTTTTTCACCACATCGTATTTCTCAAGGAAGCCGAACTGGTGGCAAGCTAGGAAGTCCGCTTCGCTAATCAGATAAGCGGCGTGAATTGGGTTAGGTCCAAAGCGCAAATGCGAATTTGTAACCGTGCCTGATTTCTTCGAGTCAAAGTTGAAATAGCCCTGTGCGTAGTTGTCGGTTTCTTCACCGATAATCTTGATGGAGTTTTTGTTTGCGCCAACAGTACCATCAGAGCCTAAACCCCAGAAGACGCAGCGGACAGTTGAATCTTTCTCAATTGAGAAATGCGGGTCATACGAAAGGCTGGTAAAGGTCACGTCATCGTTGATACCAACGGTAAAATGATTGAGCGGCTCCGCTTTGGTCAGTTCATCGAAAACGCCCTTGACCATAGCGGGGGTAAATTCTTTGGAGGAAAGACCATAGCGACCACCCACAACTTTGATAGCGTGCGAGTCGTATCCTAAATCTTTGCCGCCCTCGCTCAACGCTCCCACTATATCAAGGTAGAGCGGTTCGCCGCCGCTACCGGGTTCTTTCGTGCGGTCCAGTACGGCGATAGTTTTAACGGTGGCGGGTAACGCTTGCAGCAAGTGTTTAACCGAGAAGGGGCGGTATAGGTGTATTTTTAACACGCCAACCTGCTCGCCTAATTCGTTCAGATATTTAACGGTTTCTTCGACAGTCTCTGCGCCAGACCCCATTACAACGATTACCCGCTCGGCGTTAGGCGCTCCTACATAATCATAAAGCTTGTATTGTCTGCCGGTAATCGAGGCGAATTTGTCCATCGCGTCCTGCACGATTTCAGGGCAATTCAGATAATAGGGGTTCGCGCTTTCACGCCCTTGAAAATAGACATCGGGGTTTTGAGCAGTACCGCGAATGAAGGGATGTTCGGGCGATAGTGCGCGTCGTCGGTGTTCTTGCACCAAATCTTGGTCTATCATAGCGCGAAGGTCGGCATCCTCTATTTCCTCGATTTTGTTGATTTCATGGGAAGTGCGGAAGCCGTCAAAGAAATGGATAAAAGGAACGCGGGCTTTTAGGGTGGCGGAATGAGCTATAGCCGCGAAATCTTGCGCTTCTTGGACGCTGTTCGAGGAGAGCAACGCCCATCCGGTAGCGCGAACTGCCATCACATCGGCATGGTCGCCGAAGATGGAAAGCCCTTGCGCTGCCAGCGAACGTGCCGCCACATGGAACACGGTAGAGGTCAATTCACCGGCAATTTTGTACATATTAGGAATCATTAAAAGCAACCCTTGAGAAGCGGTGAAGGTTGAAGCAAGGGCGCCGGTTTGGAGCGCTCCGTGCAACGCGCCCGCCGCGCCGCCTTCAGATTGCATTTCTTCTACCATAGGAACAGTTCCCCAGATATTCTTTTTCCGGAGAGCAAAACGACTATCCGCCAATTCCCCCATAGCGGTGGAAGGCGTGATTGGATAAACTGCTAGTACTTCACTTAATTTGTAGGCTACGTTTCCAGCAGCTTCATTGCCGTCAACCATTACCTGTTTGCGAGCCATTTAAACACCCCTTTTTTGCATGTTGCCATATTACGAATACTCATTGTTTTTGTTGACTCCAGATTAATTCTTAACGGTTAAAACTAGGGTAAACAAAGGTAAACAAAGAGTAAATCTACAATAGGCAAAAACGTTCCGCGAAAATAAATTATACGAGCATCGGAATCGGTTAAATATGTTACTGTATAGGCTACTCTGCATATACCAACCGCCCTTTGCGCCAAGAAACTATTAATACATCCTGCTGATTTAAAGCTTCATGCGTGCTACCGCTTATCCAAGGTTGGAAATAGCTTTTGATGATTCCATCATTCAAAGAGCTTTCTTCCAACGCTGCCCGCAGTTTCTCGCGGTTGTCGGCGCTACCCGGCTTCCTGAGCGCAGCTATCAGCAAGCGGGTAGCGTCATAACTCTGCGCCACCCCACCGGGAAAATCAATCGTATCGGTGTTAAAAAACCGTTTGTAGCGATTGATAAAATCGGTGTAGCGGGCGTTTTGGTTCTCGATAAAGGTTTGGGGCAGAAAGATATTTTCGGCGATTACCGGCAAGCCTTTGCCAAAACTTAAAAGGCTTAGGTTGTTGCTACCCGCAATCGGGATAATAAAATCATGTTCTGCCAGCAGCGCCCGCAGTTGCCCACAGGTTGGAGCGCTGCCCCAGAAGAAAATAGCTTCAGGCGCTGTTGCTTTTACGCGGTTGGCATATTCTTTCTGGCTTTCGTTCTTATCGTCAGTATAAAACGGCTCATCAAAAACCGGGCTGATATTTTTGCTTTTTAAAAATGTCTGCCAAGTCTTACGCCCTTCTTGACCCGCCTTGCTGCTATCGGTAATCAGGGCGTAACGGCTATAACCGCGTTTCTGGAAAAAACTTTGAAGTGCTTCGAACTGCTCAACATCTGACGCTGCTAGGCGAAAGACATAACTGTTGTCGTTCTGGGTAATTCGCTGGCTGGAGGCAACCGTAACCAGCCAAGGCACTTGCCATTGATTTGCCAGTGGCGCTTCCGCCAACCCTACCTCATCACTGACTGTCCCAATAATGGCGACGACCCGCTCCTTATCCACCAAATCCGCTAACACTACCTTTGCCATGTCCGGGCTGGATTGGTCGTTGCGTTCTATCAATGAGATTTTACGCCCGTTCAGCCAGCCGTTTTGCTTTAGCTCGTCCAATGCCAGCAACACCCCACGCCGCATCGCCGCTGCGTAAGCCGCGTTTGCGCCGGTGAGCGGACCCACCAACCCGATTTTAATATCGCCGGTGCCGTTCCCCACCACCGGGCTAGGCTGAATATTGGGTATGGCAGTAGCGGTTACTTCCTCGCTACAGCCAGCCGCCAACAATACTATTAGCAGAGCCAGCAAAGCCCGAAACTCTTTCAAATTATAGTTCCCTTTCAGTCTATACATTTTAGCATTCCTAGCACGTCATGGCAAAGTAAAATCGTGATTTTAATCACGTAGCTTTAAGAGCAAATACATAGTCGGTTTGAGCTTGCAGCGGTTAAGATAGAGGTATAAGTAATACTATTATAAAATCCAATTCTTCGATGGTTTTTCTCTATACTACTTCCAAAAATAAAAGAACCGCCGATTAGTAGCAGCGATTCTTTTTATTTTCCCGTTTCAAGAACGGTTAAAGCAAGGGGGTTTTATGATACCTGATGCAAGATTTGGCGACCGCTAGAATCTATGCCGCCGTTGGTGCGCTGCGAACCGTATGCCCATATATCAGAACCGCCCTTGAAATGGTAGTTGAACGCGCCAACTGCCACTTTCCAATAGAGCCACCAATCTAGCGCGTCCAGCGTACCACCGACCAAGATATTGTAGTTGGTCATTGGGGCGTAATGGTCAGCGTTCAGGTTGATGTCAGTATAGGAAACCACCGTGATAAGCTGGCGGTGGGTTACTTGCGGAATCGCGTTATACAGGTTTTGAGGGTCACTTCCGGCTACCGTATCGTTGTCGCCTTTAATCAGGGTGTACCAGATTGAGGCGGGGATGGTGTTAGCTCCTGCAATGGCATCATCGCTGCAAACACCGCCGTTGTTATTGCTGAAGTTGTTGGCGATGATGGCGGTAGGGGCGATGTAGGCGCTGTTGGTGGTCATGCGGGCTGCCAACGCTTCTACTTTCGCGCCCATAGAATGCCCCCACCACGCTACTTTGGGCGGGTTGCTGGCTTTGCCGCTCAACTTATTATTGATGGTCTTTTTAATACCATCCAGAAATTCACCTGCCATTCGGCTGTGTTGGCAATCCACTATTCCCGTATCGGTGTCAATGAAAAGGGTGATGTAACCTTTGAGGGTGAAGTGGCGCAACAACTGGTCGTAATTGCTGGTGCTATCGAGAAACTTGCCGGGACTTACTGCAATTACCGGGAAGCCCCCCGTTGGTACTGTTCCGGTTGGCACAAGATAAGTAACGGCGGTTGGATAGAGCGCCAACCCTTGCATATGCCAAATATTATAAGTGTTCACCGAATAGCTGGAATAGGCATAGACATCGCTACCGGGATTAGCCGGGTCGTGCGATTGGGTTGGACCTGTTACAGCGGCAAGGGGCGCGTTGGCTGGTGCGGCTAATAGCGATTTTACCAGAAATTGTTGACGGTCAAGGGCAGCAACTGGAGAGTAGGCTTGCGTTGTTGTTGGCGCAAAAGCACACAGTCCCAACATCATCGCCAGACTCATTAATCCAAACAGAGCGGCGCGTCTTATTACCTGTTTCTTCATCATAACAGTAGATACCTCCATACTCGTTGAGCATTTGGCGGCTACATTGCCGCACTACGTTTCCAATCAGACACACTAGCGAGAGTGAATCCTAGGATTTATACTGCAATAAATGAATTTTACCTTAGAATAGGTTAAATTAGCAAATACCATAATTTAGGAAATTTTGAGACTTGGCTTTCTTAATTTGCGATTGAGGGGGTTTCAGGCAACCAGCGTGAGCAAGTTGCCCTTAGAGCTACTAGGTTAAACGCTAAACGATCAGATTAGACGCGCATCGGCTACGTATAACGCCTTTGCGATTTGCGCCGCTACCGCCGCATTATTCTTGAGCAGCGCAATGTTGAGGGTGAGACTCTTGCCGCCCGTTTCGCGGCTGACCGCTTCCAGCAAGAATGGCGTAACTGCTTTGCCCTTGATTCCTGCCGTTACCGCCTGTTGCAATGCCGCTTCGATGGCGCGATTAATTTCGTCTGCCGAAAGCGCTGCGGAAGCGGGCGGCGGCACAACTACTACCAAGCCCCCGTTAAAGCCCAATTCCCATTGGGTGCGGGCGATTGCCGCAACTTCTTCGGGGCTATCGGCGCGTAGCTCAAGGCTGATGCCGCTGTGGGCGGTGTAAAAAGCGGGAAGCTCGTTTGTGCCGTAGCCTATTACGGGTACACCCTGCGTTTCGAGGTATTCCATCGTCAGTTCAAGGTCGAGGATTGCCTTTGCCCCCGCGCAAACTACCAGAACGGGGGTACGCGCCAGTTCGGTTAGGTCTGCGCTAATGTCGAAGGTTTGCGCTGCGCCGCGATGTACGCCCCCGATGCCTCCAGTGGCAAAGACTTTGATTCCCGCCATTTGGGCTGCAATCATGGTGGCGGCAACGGTGGTTCCTCCGGTTGTGCCATGCGCCAGTGTTGCCGCAAAATCGCGCCGACTGACTTTCGCCACACTCTTTGCAGTTGCCAGTTTTTCGAGCGCATCTGTGCTAAGTCCCACTTTAATTTTGCCGTCCATCAAAGCGATGGTGGCGGGGTTTGCTCCGTTTTGGCGTATGGTTTCTTCCAAAGTACGGGCAGTCTGGATATTCTCAGGGTAGGGCAACCCGTGAGAGATTACGGTTGATTCGAGCGCAACGGCGGGTTGGCGTACTTCCTCGCCGATTTCGAGGTATTTTTGCATTATATAAAGCTTTCTGTCTGTAATATATATACACTCTCCAACTTCCACACAAGTTTGAAGGTGTATATTAGGTTATATTATAAATCAAAGAGCTTACAATGCAGTATCAAAGAGGGTTTAGAAGCTGTCTTAATAACAACGTAAATTTGGCTCCTGCTGGTTGGAGGAGGGGTCATAGCGATAAAACCACACTTCGAGCGGACCACGTGACTCCATGTAGAGTCCCCTGCAAAAGCGGGCTACCGGAACCCATCCCTCTTTTAGCGAGTCGGGTAGCGCGGTGATATAAACTTTTCGCCCTTCGCTCCTCAGTTTTTCTACCTGTGCCACTAGCGAATCATTTTGGATACGGATTCCGCTATACTTTGGGGCGTATTCTTGCATATAGAATATCAAATAAGGAATTTGGTCGTTGATGACGATTGTAGTATCGGCTGGTTTCAGATTCTCGTTCACGTATCGCGCTAAACGCTGCCCAATTGGGGGGCTATCCCGATGCTCCCAAGCTAACGGGACGGTGATTATTCCCAACGCAACTATCATTACTAACGCTGCACTATATCCCGCAAAGCGTTTGGCGGGTAGCCCAAGTGCCACCATCACGCAGGTAATTGCTATCAAGGGTAAATCATAACGTGCCAAATCCACATCGTTACCAAGCAATATCCATAACAAGTAGGGCAAACCCCATAAGCCCGCCAGCAATGCCATATTTCGGTTTGAAGCTTTTAGTAAACGGGCAATGCCAATAGTTGCCAAAAACAGCAAACAGAGGGTAGGAAGAAGCCGAAGCCAAGTTGCGCCAATCCACCAACCGCCAAAACCGTAAACCAAGGTGGTTTCAAGCATTCGCACCGGGCGCGTTAGCAAGTTGTGGTCGGTTGTAATGCTGCCGCCCCATTCGGTGTAGTGACCGCTCAGATGGTTGGTAGTAGCATCAAAAAAGCCCTTGCCTTCCATCAAGATTTGCCAGCATAGCCATAGTTCGGTAGATAGTATCAAACCGCCTAGCACAAACACCAACATAGCGGGATAATTCCAATGACCTGCTTTTTGCTTTCGAGTTTTCCAAGCGGCATAAAACAGCGGGAGTAAAAGCGTTACGTAAGATAGACGTACACCCAGCATTAGCCCACCCAATATAGCTGCTGGTAACAGGTATTTCCATGCGTTTTTCGGCATTAGCAGCGAACGCCAGCATAGCCATAGCATTGTTGCGCCAAGCAAAAGAGCCAGCGGGTCGCTGAATATTTCGCTGCCGCCCAACCATGAGAGCGGAACTAGCAGCCATACCGCTGCTGCAACTATTCCAGCCAATTGCGCCTCTCGTTTGGTTGCTCCGGTAGCTTCTTTCCAGCCAATTGCTACTCCTGCCAGGGGCAAAATTGTCAGAACAGATGCAACTACAGACAACAGGTGTAAGGCATCCGCCGGGTTCGCGCTAAACCAGCGGAACAGGCTTCCAAACCAGAGGTAAACCGGGTATCCGGGCCAATGTGGGCGCATCTCTAACACCGAATACCGCACCAGTCCGCGAGTAAAGAAAATCCCATCCCGCGATTCAACAAAAGTCGGTATAGTCCATAGCCTGACTACTAGCCCTGCAAGGCTAAGTATAATTAGCGGTAATGCTTCACCCAAAACCCTATAATTTTTCGTCTGTCGGCTTTTGGATAGCAGATGATTCTGAGACTGTTCAGGTTTGTTTTTGTCAGATGCGCCCAACATTTTTAGTTCCCTAAAAGAAATAGCTTACTATCAGGGAAAATACTACCTGATAGTAAGCGGTGACAAATATTATTGCCGTTTGTTTAACCCAAGCTATAAGATAAGCTTATGAGCGTCGAGAGACAGTTGTTTTGGCAGGAGTTGTTGATTTGCTCTCCTTGCTACCGCTAGTCTCCTTTGTTGTAGTCGGAGTCACGGTTGGAGTTTTGGCACGAGTAGTAACGGTTTTGCTCTCTTTGCTGCTGCTGTCATCTTTAGAAGATGAATGGGTTGGCGTTGCCGTCGGAACCTGGGTTGCAGTCGGTACCGGTGCAGGAGTGGCAACGCAAGGGATAATAGCTCCATTATAGTCGTAGCACGGAACCGGGGTTGCAGTCGGTAACGGCGTAGGAGTGGCAGCGCAAGGGATAATAGCTCCATTATAGTCGTAGCACGGAACCGGAGTTGCAGTCGGTACCGGTGCAGGAGTGGCAGCGCAAGGGATAATAGCTCCATTATAGTCGTAGCACGGAACCGGAGTTGCAGTCGGTAACGGCGTAGGAGTGGTGCAACCATTATCACTGCTGCTATCGTCTTTGGACGAGTGAGTTGACTCAGGGCTTGGGGTACCAGTTTCTTTGCTGCTATCGTCTTTGGACGAGTGAGTTGACTCAGGGCTTGGGGTACCAGTTTCTTTGCCGCTGCTGTCTTTGGACGAGTGAGTTGACTCAGGGCTTGGGGTACCAGTTTCTTTGCCGCTGCTGTCTTTGGATGAGTGAGTTGACTCAGGGCTTGAGGTGCCGGTTTCTTTGCCGCTGCTGTCTTTGGATGAGTGAGTTGTGGAGGGGGTTAGACAATTATCTTTGTTATTGTGCTCGCTAGATGCAGTGGGAGTAGGCGTACTTAAAACTTCGTAGCAAGCGAGCGCAGTAATGGTACTAAATGGCAAAGCGACGAATGCCAGTAAAAGCAGCAGCCCTTGAAAAGCGGCTTTTTTCTTCTTAACCTTAATCATTGAAAGACAAATCCTTTCTGGAACACAACTGAATAAAAACTATGATGCTAAGAGAAATTCCAAGCATATATATGAGAATATAAATTATATATAACTCGATTGAAATTGTTACGAGAAATACACATAGATTTGGGAAAAATATCAAAGTAACAATATTTTTCTAATATTTTTCAGAACGAGGCTTACTACCTCAAAATGAGGCTCCAGAATTTCGATTATTGCTATGATAGCAGACAATTTACAAAATTGCCATAATTTTGATATAGCCAAAAGTACTATAGTACCATGACCTTTAGTACCATATGTTTTACAGAATAGCTATTTAGCGTATAAATTTCCCCGATTCTCCAATTAGATTGTATATAATTACTAACCCTAACAAGGTTGTCCTTTTACTTAACTCAACAGCAATTCCCAGATATAATCCACGCTTAATGTTTCAAGGGTTTGTAGTACAGCGGTTGCGCCTGTCCGCTTAAAAAGTTCTACTCTACTTAAATCAGGGTCATAGGCAATGGTACGCATTCCCGCCCGATGCGCCCCTTCAATCCCCATCGTTCCGTCTTCTATAACAAGGCATTTCTCAGGGGCAATTTCCAACTTTTCGGCGGCTTTCAAAAACACTTCAGGATGCGGTTTACCATTTGTGGTATCCTCCGCCACCACCGTTCCAGAAAAATAATTCTGGCTGCCCGGATTGCTGTTAAACACCAGTTCCAGATTTTTTGCGGGTGAGCCTGTGGCTATCCCTTGTTTGAAACCAGCTTCTTTCAATTGTTGTAGCAAACGCGCTACTCCGGGTAGAAACGGAATACCAACTTTTTCGGCTTTTCCCCTGAAAGCGGCATCCTTTAAAAGGCTCAGCTTATGCAATTCCTCATAACTGGCTTCGGAAAAATGGGGCTTAAATATTTCGATAGTGGGCATGCCACTTGTTCGGAAAAAATCTTCTTCCGTAAATTGTATGCCTCGCGAAGTCATAAAATCTGTTAGTACCTCAAAATGGATTGGCATAGTATCAACCATTGTGCCGTCCAAATCCCAGATTACCCCGTAACCGTTAAGGTTAGTTGACATAATTCTCCTTTTGATAAATTGGTTAAAAATCCTGTGAACCTAATTGCGCCAGTTTATGCGATATTTCGCTAGTTTGTCGGTACATTTGCAGAAATAAGTCGTAATATTCGCCATAAAGGGCGTGATTTTTGGCATTTGGTTCAATTCTATTGGGAGTTCCCACCCACACTTTTGATAGGGTATCGAAATCTTTGACTAAACCGGAGGCATAGGCTGCTAGGAAGGCATCTCCATAAGATGCGCCGATGATTTGTTGCGGTACATCTTGGCTTGTTCCGGTCACATCACTGACTATTTGCAACCATGTTTTGCTTTTTGCGCCTCCGCCTACTGCTACTAACCGTTTCGGGTTTGCGCCCATATCTTGCATCACTTGTAGGTTTTGGTTCACACCGTAGGCGGTTGATTCTAGCACAGCCCGGTACATTTCGGCGCGAGTGTGCGTCAGGGTTAAACCTGCGAATAACCCTCTGGCATGCGGGTCATGGATGGGCGTGCGCTCTCCTTGAAAATGGGGCAACATCAGCAGACCGCGTGCGCCCGGAGGAACATGCCAGGCTTCTTCGCTGAGAATGGCGTAGGCGGACGCGCCGCCTTTTTGCTCGGCTGCCAGTAAATCCGGCGCGAGTTGGTCTCGAAACCATCTGGTCAGCGCGCCAGTAGTGGACATGCCACCCGCAACCGCGTAATTTCCCAAATTGGCGTAAGCAGTAATCCACATACGCGGGTCTGTCACGGGCTTTTCTGCCACCAGAATAAAGAAAAAGGTAGTCCCATACATTAACATCATATCGCCGGGTTCTACCACGCCAACACTTAACGCTTCGGCTACAGCGTCTATTGTGCCGGTGGTTACGGGCGTGCCGCTCTTCAACCCCGTTTCTTTGGAAGCTTGCTGCGTTACCTGTCCGGCAATTTCGGTAGCCCATGCTAGGCGCGGCAATTTATCTATATCCCAGATTGGTTCTGCGCAACGGTCAGTCCACTTTAGGTTACGAATGTCGAAAAGCGGGTTAAAGTGAGAAGCGGTGTGATAATCCAGCACATACTCTCCGGTTAGGCGTTGTACCAGATAACTACTGCAAGAAGTGATATAGCGCGTTTGTCGGTAAATCTCCGGTTCATTATTTTTCAGCCATAATAATTTAGGTCCTATTGCTTGCGAAGTGAGCGCCATCCCGCTAAGTTCGTATAAGGCTTGTTCGCCGAACTGGCGGTTGAGTTGCTCAATCTCATTATAGGCGCGGGTATCAATGCCGTAGAGAATCGCCGGACGTAAGGGCTGCCCTTTTTCATTTAGCGGTAACAAGTCGGGACCTAGCCCGGATACCGCTACCGCTGCAATTTCGTTAGGGGAACAGCCCACTTCAGAGGGAAGACTGCGACATAGTTTTACGAAATCCGCCCACCAAACTGTCTCTCCATCTTGTTCTGCCCATCCCGGTTTTGGCAGTGACAAGCCATGCTCAACCGTCCTAGTAGCCAGCACTTTACCGCTGCTGTCACACAAGACCCCTTTGGAACTATATGTACCTATATCTATTCCTAATACTAATTCACTGCCCATATTTATCCCCTTTTTTCAAGGCTGAAAGTCCGGCAACATTATAGCAAGCGTTGTACTCAAACGAAATAGTTGGTTAAAAACCAAAAAGTACCCCAGCCATTGACCAGAACTCCCCAGATAATCAGCGCGATTCCCCTTCTGGGAAGCCTTTTGCCCAATGCAACCGCTAATAAAACAAGCAAAGGTACAATAAAATCAAGGGTAAAGCGATAACCAAACTGAGTCCAACCTGTATTGTAATAGGTCAGTAGTGGAACAAGCAATGCGCCAAGACTGACTAATGCGCCTATTTTTAATGGGGAAAAATGGCGCAACTTGAAAATATAAAATAATATCGGCATAGTCAGAAATATGCTCATCCCATGAGTGTCAGGGACAATATTCGGAATCGAAAGATTTAATTGAGGCAACAGTAAAAACAACGCTTCGAAGTTCGCCGGGATAAAATTCAGATTGAATTGACCGTAAGTATGCAAGTTATCATAAAGCTTTTTGCTTATATTTTGCTGTAAATACCCGAAATCGGTAGGATTTTCAAAGCGCAAGAAGTTGTAGAGCAGCAAGCACGCAACCGCCAATAGCATTGGGATTATAACGGCAAAAGACCATTTGAAAAGTTGCTTTCTTATTATCTTGCCATCACCGCTCTTTTGCTGTAAATGTAGCACCTCGATTCCAATCAATAGAGGCAAAGTCAGCGCAATATTAGGGCGTGCCAATACCGCTATTGCCAGACACGCTCCAACTATCCACGGTGATGCGCTTTTTAGGCATAACAGCGTTGCCAATAATACGAAGGTTAGGGTGCATATCTGACTGATAAACCATACATCGCCAACTACCGCCAAATACCAGTGGACACTACCCACCCCAAATAAGCCAGTCAGCATTAAATTGTCGCGGGGGCGTAAATTTGACCAGCCACGTATAACTAACGCTTCCAGCATCAAATATACCAGCGTGACATTTATCGACCCCAATGTTAGGGAAAAGATAGCGGCATTGATTTGCTGAGGACCTAATAATGCAACAAATGGGAGCATCAACAATGCGGGTAGCGGCGGAAAAGGCACATACCATAGCTCTTTGTACTGGATTAGGTCGAGGGTGTGAAGCGGTTGCTCAAGATACAATTTGCCATGCAAAAACGCATCCGCTAGGAAGTTAAAGTAATTGTAAGTCGAGTTGTAGTTACTGCCGGTTATCAAAAATGAGATGAGATAGATTGAGAAAAAGCCTTGAAAAACTAGGATAGCGCCTACTTTGGCGCTTGAAATGAAACCGGTAGAAGATTCTGTCGGGATGGTCATTAGTCTTTCCGTTCCAAAACTGATAGCACAGTAAAATGGCAAGGCTTTAAACTTGCAACATTTGTGTACAGGTGATTTTTTCTATATTTCCGACTAACGAGCGATAAATTGGATATAGTATATATTAAGCTCAAAATCAGAAATGAACAAGAGGGGGGATACCTGTTCAAGCAGAAGCTACAGGTTTTGACGGTACAATATTGATATTATGCAGGGAGGGGCTTTTTACCAACGCCTCCAATACAAGTTGCTGTGAAGCGGTGATATGATGTACCACCATTTTGCGTGCGGTTTCGCCATCCCCGGCAATTAAAGCCTCTACCAAGCCCTCATGCTCCGAAGATAACTCAGACTTTCTGGTCTTAAGAATATTGCTGAGATGTAGCACGCGCTCGCTCTCTTCTAGCGCTTGCCGAACTGCGGCAGCAAGGCGGCGATTGCCGGAAGCTTCCGCAACCATTACATGGAAATCAAAGTTTGCACGCCAGTAATTTTCTTCACTTTCAACATCCCCGACATTATAAGGCACCCGGCATAGCTCATCTAGCCGTTGCAGGGCAGACGCTTTAACATGCCCGGCGGCAAGTTGCGCGGCAGTACCTTCCAGTATAATTCTGTAGCTGAAAAGGTCTTGCAGTTCGCCCAACGTAATAGGCGTAACCTCGTAGCCGTGTCCGCGAATGCTGTTTACCAAGCCTTCCTGAGCCAGCCTAGTTAGAGCTTCCCGGATGGGGGTTTTACCGATTCCGGTTTCTCCTACCAATTGCGCCTCAGTAATGCGTTGCCCCGGCTCTAACTCACAGCGAATTATACGCCGCTTTAGTTCGGTATAAGCGGCATCACTTTGGGAAGATGCGGCTAATTTTTTCAAACTTATTGCTACTTCCGGTTGCGTTTCTAGGCGTGAATCCAACATATCCGGCTTCATTTGGAATAAATCTCCGCTGATAAAAAATTCAGGTTTGCGAATCTCTAACCTCAGTGTATCAAAATCCTCCCATAAATACAACAGCAATATTATTTTAAGGTGGCGGTATTGTATTGCAACTGGTATTGTGATATATTTCTACCAGATAAAGATTAAATTTTATGATTAAAGGAGATGCTGTTAATGCAAACTACCTTAGCTCCATTTAAAACTGAACCGGGCTTGGATTTTACCCTACCCGCCGAACAGCAAGCTTTTCAGGCTGCGCTTGAGAGTGTACGCGGGAAATTGGGCGTTACCTATCCGCTTTGGATTGATGGAAAGCCTGTGGTGCATGCTGAAACCTTCAGTTCGGTGAACCCGGCGCATCCCGATGAAATTATCGCTAAGCATGTGGTTACACGCCCCGAAGATGTGGAAGCGGCAATAGCGGCGGCTGAAAAGACTTTCCCCTTGTGGTCGGCTACCTCAATTCAGGAGCGGTTGACCTATATGCACCGAGCAGTCGCAGAACTTCGGCGCAGACGCTATGAATTGGACGCTTTGATGGTATTAGAGCTTGGAAAAACATGGGATGAAGCCGATGGTGAAGTAGCAGAAGCGATAGACCTGTTTGAGTGGTATGGGCGGCAAAGCCTGAAATTTGAACAGCCTCAGAAACTGACTCCTTCGGTTGGGGAGGATTTTTCATTTTTCTATATTCCGCTAGGGGTAGGCGCAGTTATAGCCCCTTTTAATTTTCCGCTTGCTCTGACTATCGGGATGGCATGGGGCGCGATAGTAACCGGCAACACCGTAGTTATAAAGCCCACCGATTCAGCCGCAACCGTTGTGGCATGGTTGTTTGAAATATTTAATGCCATTGGGCTTCCCGCCGGAGTTGCAAATCTTGTTACCGGACCGGGCATTGCCAGCGGTCAACAATTGGTAGCGCATCCGCGTATTCGCTTTATCGCTTTTACCGGTTCAAAGAGAGCGGGCGTTAATATTTACGAGAGCGGCGCGAAATTACAGCCGGGGCAAAAATGGTTTAAACGGATTCAGATGGAGCTTGGCGGAAAAAACGCCATTATCGTGGATGAAACCGCCGATTTAGATGCTGCTGCCGATGGTTTGATAGCCAGCGCCTTTGGGTTTCAGGGGCAGCGTTGCTCGTCTGCCGAGCGGGCGGTGGTAGTGGAAAGCGTGTATGACGCGCTTCTCGAAAAGGTAGTGGCACGCGCCAAAAAGTTAAAAGTAGCAGACCCGGTAAATGCTGACGCGCAACTTGGACCCTTGATTGATGAAATAGCGCAAAAAAAGTTTTTCAGCTATGTAGAATTGGGCAAGAAAGAGGGCAAATTGGTTCTTGGCGGTGGTAAGCCCTTTGAAACTGGCTATTTCGTAGAGCCTACCATTTTCTCTGAGGTTGCGCCAAACGCCCGTATTACTCAAGAAGAAGTGTTTGGACCCTTCTTAGCCTTTATTCGAGCGCGGGATTTTGATGAAGCGTTGGCAATTGCTAATGCTACTGAATATGGCTTGACCGGGTCGGTGTACAGCCGAGACCGCTCGCGCTTGGAACGCGCCCGACGCGAATTTCATGTGGGTAATCTCTATTTCAACCGCAAATCTACCGGAGCATTGATGGGCGTTGCGCCCTTTGGCGGTTTCAATATGAGCGGAACAGATACCAAAGCGGGAGGTCCGGACTATTTGCAATTTTTCCTACAAGGCAAAACCGTAGGGGAAACGCTTTAGGTAAAGTCTAAGGCAAGAATAATCTAAACTTTGCAAAGGGAAGCTAAACTTTTCAGGCTTCTCTTTTTCCCCTGTCATTTGACAATACCTCACGCGAAAATTTGACGCGCACTCGCAAATTAGAGCATTACAGGGCTGATACTGTTGGCGAACTACAAAGAAGAAAGGTTTGCTAGAATTAGGAG